>JBFJWO010000146.1:0-10484 GCA_041623575.1 Gammaproteobacteria bacterium | reverse complement strand
GCGCCTGCGGCAGCACCACGGTCTGGCGAACGAGCCCCAGACCGGCCGCGAGCAGTTGCGGTGGACGCGGCCCGACGGCGCCGCGTTCGTGGACCAGCAACACGCGCTCGGTGCAGGCCATCGCGCCGGCGCCCCAGGCGACGACTGCCCGCGGGCCGATCAGTGGGGCCACGTCGAGCAGGCGCAGGCGGTTCAGCAGCACCGCCACGTGACCGCCGGCGATGACCACGATCTGCGCGTCGTCCAGCGCGTCCGCGAGCTGCTGGCGCTCGTGCGCGAGCGCGGCACGCACCGGTTCGCGCAGTGCTTCACGAAACGCCGAGTAGAGAGCGCGCACCGTGCGCAGGTGCTGGCGATCGAGCGTGCGCAGCGCCCGCACCGCCGCGCGCGTGTGCTCCTGCAGGACCGGGCTGGCGCCGTCCTCGTCGAGCAGGGTCAGCAAAGCATCAAGGGTCCGCTCGAGCCGCAGCCGATAGTAACGCTCGGCCTCGCGCACGCGAGCCTGGTGCGCGGCGTGGGCCTGGCGCAACTCGGGCCAGGCCTGGAACAGCGCCTCGCAGCGCGCGTACAGGCCGAGGTCCCGCACGGGCTGGCGCACCTGCAACGCCGTCTCGCCTTCGAACTCCTGTTGCCCGGCGGTGATCGTCACGATCGGCGCCGACGGCGCCCAGGCCGCGGCGACCTCGCTGGCCTGCTCGGACCCCGCCGTGAGATGCACCGGGCCGGGTCGAGCGGCGGGCGCGGTCAAGCCTGGTTCTGTCTGCATGCTGTGAAGCGCTACCTTTCGCCCGCCACGGCCGATCGCCTCGCTGCCGAGGGATGCCAACGACGCCAGTCTGATTCGATGGTCGCCAGCGCGGGCGTCGCGCCCGGCGACGGGCGGTAAGGTCCGGCTCGACGCCGCGAGGCGGCGCGTCCGGGCACCCGGCCCGGGGCGCGATGATACACCGGCCGGTGTCACAACGGTCCGGTCGGGACTTGCCCGAACGGTTGAGGTAGACTGCGCGGCCCTGTCTGTCCAGCGTACGAGACCCCGTTGCCGAACCGACTCACCCTTGGCCAGCACGCGCTGCTGGGGCTGCTCGCGGCCGCTGCGGTCACCGTCGGGGTGTGGGCGTCCAGCGTTCTCCTCGCTCCGGCCCCGCTTCCCGGGCGTGCCGACGTCGCGGGGTTGCTGTGGCCCGACCCCAAGGTGCTGCAGCCCTTCGACCTCGCCGCCAGCGACGGCGGGCGTTTCGACCTCGCGCGGGTGCACGGGCGCTGGACGCTGCTCACCTTCGGCTTTACGCATTGCCCCGACGTGTGCCCGACGACCCTGCTCACCCTGCGCAAGGCGCTCGCCGGGTTGCGCGAGCAGGGCGGCGCCGACGGCGTCCAGGTCGTGTTCGTTTCCGTCGACCCGGCACGCGATCCGCCCGAACGCCTGGCGCAGTACGTGACCTGGTTCGACCAGCAGTTCCTGGGCGCGAGTGCCGACCTCGAAGCGCTCGAGGCGCTGACCTCGCAGATCGGCGTCTTCCACCAACGGGGCGAGCCGGACGCCAACGGCGACTACGAGGTCGCGCACAGCGCACTGCTGCTGATGATCGACCCGCGCGGCCGGCTGGTGGGCGCTTTGCCCCCCGCCGACGGCGACGAGGTCGCTGCGACCTTCGGCGCGATCCGTGAGTTCGTGAGCGCACGGTTGTAACGCGCGCCCGATACGCCGGGGCGGTGGTACCCTACGCCACCGGTGCGCCATTGCACGCTTTGCGCAGTCGACGCGACCGGCCCTTGACCCGATGAGCAACAGGAGAGTCGCGATGGCCCAGAAACCGCCCCCGTCCGGGTACGATCCGTTCGGCTTTTTCGGCGAGATGTCGAAAATGCTGGAGCGGGCCAACCTTCCCCGCGTCGACGTCGCCGCCCTGATGGAGATGCACCGCAAGGATCTCGAAGCGCTGACGGAGGCCAACCGCCTGGCGCTGGCGAGCCTGCAGTCGGTCCCCGCCAAGTACGCCGAGCAACTCCAGGGGCAGTTCGCAAAGCTGCAGGCCCTGACCGCGCAGGCGAGTTCGACCAAGGCCGGTACGGCCGACCCGGCAAAGCTGGTCCAGGAGACCGTGCAGCAGGCGCTCGGCAACATGCAGGAACTGGCCGAGAGCGCCGGCAAGTCGCAGACCGAGGCGTACGAAGTGCTGGTCGCGCGAGTGCGCGAACGCGTCGAGGAGTTGCAGGCGATGATGGCGCCGAAGAAGGGTTAACGGGACGGCTGGGGCTGCCGGCAGCCGGCCCCTCGCGCCGCCGCGGTTTCGACGGACGCGACCGGGCGCACGCGACGAGCCGACCCGGGACCCGCGCCGGCGGCTCAGCGGCCCTCGGCGCGCTCGATGATGATGCCGCCGGGCGCCTGCTCGGTGGGCGTGATCTCGATGGTCGAGACGTTCACCCGCCACGGCGCGTCGAGCGCGTACAGGATCGCCTCGGCAATGTCCTGCGGCTGCAGCAATTCGAAACCCTCCCCCATCGATTGGCGCCGCTCCTGCTGATCGATGGCGGTGTCGAAGAACTCGGTGCTGACCCGCCCCGGGCAGATCTCGGTGTTGCGCACGCCGCTGCCTTTCAACTCCATGCGCAGGTTCTGGCAGAACAGGTGCATCGCGCCCTTGCTGGCCCCGTAGACCGACGACAGCAGCGGGTAGAGCCCGGCGATGGAGCCGATGTGCACCATGTGCCCGCGCCGGCGGCTGACCATGCCGGTGCCCACCGCCCGCACGACGTGCAGCGCGGCGCTGACATTGGTGTCGATGGTCCGGTCGATGTCCTCGGCACTGGCCTGGAAGATGGTGTCGAAGCCCCGTCCGAGGCCCGCGTTGTTCACCAGGATGTCGACCTCGATGTCGCCGAGCACCCGGTACAGAGCATCCGTGTCGCACACGTCGAGAACGTGGGTGCGGCAACCGGTGGCGGCGGCCAGCGCCTCGAGGCGCTCGGCGCGACGGGCGACGGCGTGCACTTCGATGCCGCGCGCGCACAGGGCATGCACCGTCGCCTCGCCGATGCCGCTGGATGCGCCGGTCACCAGCGCGGTGGAATAGTCTTCGAGAGCCATGTCGTTCCTCGCTTGCCTGGCCGCGCGCCGCTCAGCCCCGGTCCCCGTCGGGCGAGTGGCGCGCGAATTCGCCTCGATAGGGTTTCGCTCGTGCGGGAGCGTAACCGCCGGCCCGTGAGGTGCGCAAACCGAGCGCCGCGAGGCCTTCTACCAGCTTGACCGCCGCGCACACGCCCTCGATCACCGGCACGCCGAACTCGGCCGACAGCGTGCGGGCGAGATCGACCATGCCGGCGCAGCCGAGCACCACGGCCTCGGCGCGGTCGTCCTCGAGCGCGCGCGCGATCTCGGCGCGGATCCGCTCGTGCGCCTCGCTGGCCGCATCCTCGAGGTCGAGTACGGGAACTTCGGCTGCGCGCACGCGCCGGCAGTGCGCAGCGTAGCCGTAGCGCCGCACCAGGTGCTCGAGCGCCGGCACCGAACGCGACAGCGTGGTGACCACGCTGAAGCTGTTCGCGAGCACCGCGGCCGCCTGCATGGCCGCCTGGCAGATGCCGACCACCGGCACGTCGGTGAAGGTGCGCGCGGCGTCCACCCCGGTGTCGTCGAAGCAGCCGATCACCGCCGCATCGATGCGCCCGCGTTCGGCGCCGAGCGCCTCGAGCAGCGGCGGCACCGCGAACACCTCGTCGTAGTAGCCCTCGATGCTCGGCGGCCCGTAGGCGGCCGTGGCGGCGACGATCTCCACGCCCGGCGCGGCAACGGCGCGGGCCGCCGCCGCCATCTTGTCGGTCATCGACGCGGTGGTATTGGGATTGATCAGCAGGATACGCACGCTACACCAGGCCCTTGCCGGCGTCGCTGCCCTGCCGGCTGCGCCGGCGCTGCATCCACGTGATCGCCGCGAGGCAGACCATGATGACGGCGAGCGAGACCACCGTGGTCAGGGTGCCGAGGGCGTAGAGCGTCGGGGTCGTCACGGTCGTGGTCATGCCGAAGATCTCGAGCGGCAGGGTGTTGTGCACGCCGATGGCCATCAGCGAGCGGGCGAACTCGTCGAAGCTCAGGGTGAAGCCGAACAACCCGACGCCGACCAGGCTCGGCCCG
Source organism: Gammaproteobacteria bacterium (assembly GCA_041623575.1). Lineage (GTDB taxonomy): Bacteria > Pseudomonadota > Gammaproteobacteria > JAHELT01 > JAHELT01 > JAHELT01. Next base: position 6,346 of record JBFJWO010000146.1, on the reverse strand, counting down.
ATGATCGGCACCACCACGTGACGCAGCACCTGCCAGGGCGAGGCGCCGAGGTCGCGGGCGGCCTCCTCGTAGGACTCGTCGAAACGATTGAACACCGCGAACATGATCAGCAACCCGAACGGCAGGGTCCACGTCAGGTGCGCACCGAGCCCGGAACTGTACCAGGCGGCCTCGAGGCCGAGGCGGTCGAACATCAGGCCGATGCCCAGCGTGAGCAGGATGGAGGGCACGATGAGGCTCGCCACGGTGAGGTAGAACACGCCCGCCGAGCCGCGAAAGTTGCGGCGAAAAGCGAGCCCGGCGGCGAGCGATATGAGCACCGTCAACACCATCACCAGCAGCGCCAGCGCCACGGAGCGCGTGAACGACGCCTTGAAGTCGCCGACCCGCTGTTCCTTGAACAGCTCCCCGAACCAGTGGGTCGACAGGCCGTTCATCGGAAAGGTGAGGCCGCCGTCCGGCCCCTGGAACGACAGCAGCACGATGGCCAGCATCGGCCCGTACAGGAACAGCACGAAAGCGGCGAAGAAGACACCCATCAGGTAGAAGCCCGCACCGCGCCGCTCGCCCGCCAGGCTCACCTCACAACTCCTTGCGCACGTTCACGAGCGGCATGAGCATCGCCACCATGGCGAGCACCGCGGCCAGCAGCACCACCGCGTCCGCCGCCGCGGCCGGGTACTGCAACAGTGCGCGCTTGTTGTTCATCGCCACGCCGACCGAGGCGCTCTGCCCGCCGGACATGGTCTGCACGGTGACGAAATCCCCCATCACCAGGGTCACGACGAAAATGGTCCCGATCGCGATCCCGGGCTTGCACAGCGGCAACACTACGTACCACACGGTCTGCCAGGTGCCGGCGCCCGCGTCGCGGGCCGCCTCGATGACCGAGCGCTCGATGCGCATCATGGAATTGAAGATCGGCACCACCATGAACAGCGTGTAGAGGTGGACGAAGGCCAGCACCACGGCGAAATCGGAGTACAGCAGCCACTCCAGCGGCTGCTCGACGACGCCCGTGCCCAGCAACGCCTGGTTGACCAGGCCGTGGCGACCGAGCACCGGGATCCAGGCGATCATGCGGATGAGGTTGGAGGTCCAGAACGGAATCGTGCAGACCAGGAACAGCGCGATCTGCCATTTCAGGGTGCGCACGTGAAAGGCCAGGAAATAGGCCACGCCGAAGCCGATCACCGCCGTGAACGCCCAGGTCAGCACGGTGAACTTGAGCGTCTTGAGGTAGATGGTGTAGGTGACGCCGGATTCGAACAGCTCCACGTAGTTGGTGAAGACGAAGTCCGGGATCAGGTCGAACTCCGAGTAGTCCCAGAAGCTCACCACGAAGATGACCAGGATCGGGCCGAGAAAGAACGCCGCGAGCACGCCGACCAGCGGCGCCAGCTGCGCCGCGGTGACCCAGGCTGCCGGGCGGCCGCCGGAACGGGCTGCCACGTTCAGGCGCCGGCGCGCCGCAGACCGGGAACCCGCCGGCGGGTGAGCCCCCGCCGGCGGTCATACGCCCTCAGGCGGCGATGAACTCGTTCCACTTCCGGACCATGTAGCGGTTCTCGTCCATCACCGAGTTCCAGCACTCCACGCGCCCCATGCGCTCGTAGAACGATCCACCGTCGCGGACCGCGCCGGCGCTCTCGAGCTTGTTGCCGAACGGGTCGATGATGTCGTTCTGCGCGGGCTTGCCCTCGAACCAGAACCCCCACTCGTCCGCGGTCATATGCAGCTTCGAGGTCTCCGGCGCGGCCGAGTAGTAGCCCTGGCGCATCAGCAGGCCGCCGACCCACCCGGACAGGTACCAGTTGATGTACTCGTAGGCCGCGTCCAGCTCGAGGCCGGAGAGATTGCGCGACAGGCCGAGCCCGCCGCCCCAGGAACGGTAACCCTCCTTGAGCGGCTGATACACGCACGGGATGCCCATGGAGCGGACCTTGGTGATCGCCGGCGACCACATCGACTGGATCACCGTCTCGCCCGAGGCCATCAGGTTCACCGACTCGTCGAAGGTCTTCCAGAAGGCGCGGAACTGGCCGGCCTTCTTGGCCTCGGTGAAGATCGCCATGGTCTTGTCGATCTCGGCGGGCGTCATGTTGCCCTTGTCGCCGTAGCGAATCTCGCCGAGCGCCTCGCACACCATCGCCGCGTCCATGATGCCGATCGAGGAGATGTTGAGGATCGAGGCCTTGCCCCGGAACTCCGGGTTCAGCAACTCCGCCCAGCTCTCGATGGGACGCTTGATCAGGTCCGGGCGGATGCCGAGGGTGTCGGCGTTGTAGATGGTCGGCACCAGCGTGTACCAGTTGGTCTCCGAGACGGCGAAGCGCTTGGAGTCCTGCGATTCGGCGAACCCGACCGTGTGCGGCGCGGTCCCCTGGGCGATCTTCGAGCTCGGGGTGAGCTTGCCGTTCTTGAAGATGCCGACGATCTTGTCGTAGTGCTGCAACCTGCTCACGTCGAACGGCTGCAGGTTGCCCGAGCCCCAGACTTTCTTGACCGTGAAGTACTCGATATCGGCGATGTCGAACGAGCGCGGCTGCGTCGCCACGCGCTGCGCCGTGGAGTCGGTATCGAGCGCCGTCATCTGCAGGTTGAAGCCGAGGTCTTTCTTGACCTGCTCGGCCACCACGTTGATGTTGGACACGCCGGTGCCGAACTGGCGCAGCGTGACGTTCTTGATGTTCTGCGCCCAGATCATCGGGAAGCCGGTGATCGCTCCCGAGCCCGCCACCGCGCCCGCGGCGGCCCCTTGCAGCAGGCGGCGTCGCGTCACTCGCGCGCCGGGGGTCGCCTGCCCTCGCTTGGAATACTCAGCCATCGTCGTTCTCCTGTGGTGGTTGGTTCGATTCTCGCCGCGGGCCGGCGCTCATCGGTCCGCCAGCAGGCAGGACACCTGCGCGCTCCAGCTCGCCAGCACACGCTCGCCCGCTTGGATCGGGTCTTCGAAATAGGCACTCTCGTTGAGGGTGACCGAAAACGGCTCGTCGCCGTAGTCGAGCCCCAGGCGGACCGTGCCGCCATTGTATTCGACGCTGCTCGTGACCGCGTGCACGCGGTTGACGCCGGCGGCGGCCGCGGCATTCTCGCGCGCCAGTGCGATCTGGTCGGTGCGCACGGCAAAGCTCAGGCGCGTGCCCGTGGGGGGGCTTGCGTCGCCGGCCACGTGAAAACGCTCGCCGCCGGCGCCGCGCAACACCAGCGCGTCGCCCTCGCGCCCGTCCACCGTCGCCGAGAGCACGTTGTGCCCGCCGATGAAGCGGGCGACGAACGGCGTGCGCGGGTCGTTGAAGACCTCCCGGGCGCTGCCGCACTGGCGAATGTGGCCGTCCTCCATCACCACCACCTGGTCGGCGAGCGCCAGCGCTTCCTCCTGGGAGTGGGTCACGTGCACGAAACTGATCGCGAGCTCGCGTTGCAGGCGGCGCAACTCCGCGCGCATGCGCACACGCAGAAACGGGTCCAGTGCCGACAGCGGCTCGTCGAGCAGCAGCACGTGCGGGTTGTTCAGCAGCGCGCGAGCGAGCGCCACCCGCTGTTGCTGCCCGCCCGACAGCTGGCTCGGCATGCGCTCGCCGAGATGCTCCATGTGCACCAGTTCGAGCATGGCCAAGGCGCGTTCGCGGCGCTCGCGGCGGGCGACCCCGCGCAGGCGCAACGAGAACGCGACGTTGTCGACGCAGTTGAGATGCGGAAACAGGGCGTAGTCCTGGAACATCATGGCCGTACCGCGTCGGGCCGGCGCCAGCTCGCCGACGTCGTGCCCGTCGATCAGCACCTGACCGCTGGTGATCGTCTCGTGGCCGGCGATCATGCGCAACGTGGTGGTCTTGCCGCAGCCCGAGGGCCCGAGCAGACAACAGTAGCTGCCGGCCTCGATCTGCAGGTCGATGCCGTCGACCGCCGTCACCGGCCCATAGCGTTTGGTGACTGCTGCGAGTCGGACACCTCCCCGCTCAGTCATGCTCAGCGTCCATCAGGTTGGCCCGCCCTCGCGGGGCCGGCGCGCGGCGCCCCGGGGGCTGTCGTGTTCAGTGGTGCGGCTGGCGCCGGCCCGCGATTTTGGCCCGAAGTCGCGGCGGCGCGCAACCGGCCGGGCGCGGTGGCGCCGCCGCTCGAAGGCGCGCCCGCCGCCCCGCGACGCCCGGCGCTATCCGGCGCCCAGCAGCTCGCGCTCCACCAGGTTGCCGAGGTCGCGCAGCAGCGCCTGCTGGTTGTCGTCCAGGCGCCGCGGGCGGTGGTCCATGAGGCACAACGTGCCTGCGCGGGCACCGTCGCCGAGACGCAACGGCGCCCCAGCGTAGAAGCGCACCCGGCGCTCGGTGACCAGCGGGTTGTCGGCGAAGCGCCCGTCATTCAGCGCGTCCTCCACCAGCATCAGCTCGTCGCTCATGATCGCGTGCGCGCAAAAAGCCATGTCGCGCGAGGTCTCGGTGACTTCCAGCCCCTGGCGGGACTTGAACCACTGGCGGTTGCGATCGACCAGGCTGACCAGCGCGACCGGCACGCCGAACAGCGCTGCGGCGATACGGGTGTAACGATCGAAGCGCTCCTCGGGTGGCGTGTCGAGCAGCTCGAGCGCGTGCAACGCGTCGAGGCGGTGCTCTTCGTCGTTGGGGGTGGGCGCACGCTCCCAGCGGCAGGCCGCGCGCAACAACCAGGCCCGGATCCGCGTGCGTGCATACTGGCCGGTGAACGGCGCCACCAGCCAGTCGGTCACGCCGGCCTCGACGCCGTCGGCCCGGTCGACTTCCTCCGGCTGCGCGACCACCACGGTCGCGACGCCGGCCTCGCGTTGCGGCTGGCGGGCCAGCGCCCGGCTGACGTCGAGCGCGTCGTTGCCGGAGAGCGTGCGCGACATGAGCAGCAGCGCGGCGTTCGGATCGCGCAATGCACGGCTGAGCGCCTTGCCGTCGCGGGCCAGCACGACCGGCACGTCGTCCGCCGCCGCCGCTTCGCGCAGCAGTTCGCGTACGTCGGCATCTTCCACGGCGATCAGCACGCGGCGCCGGCGGAGCTGGGCTCGCGGAGGTTGCTCCAGCACCGCGGCGCGGAACGTGCCCGTGGCGGTCCGTGCCTTGGTGCCGGGATCGAGGGTGAGTTCCTCGCCCTCGGTGGCCGCGATCACCTGCAGCCGGCTGCCCGCCGCGCGGACCCGGTCACGGGCGTCCGCCAGCAAGCGGTCGACCCCTTCGTCGTCGCGCAGCGGGTCGTGGTGGAACAGCGCCAGGCGTTCGACGCCCGCGGCGAGGGCGCTGTCGACCGCGTACTCGATGGTGCTGTGGCCCCAGCCGACCCGCGGCAGGTACTCGGCGTGCGTGTACTGCGTGTCATGGATGAGCAGGTCCGCGTTCTCGCAAAAGCGCACGTGGCGTTCGTCCTCGCTGCCCACGGGCGCCTTGCCGCCGGCGGCGAGGTCGCTGATATGGGGTTCATGGTCGGTGGCATAGACCACGATCAGCCCGTCGACCTCCAGGCGGTAGCCGAGCGTCAGTGACGGGTGATTGAGATAGTGCGTGGTGACGCGGATGTCGTCGATGTCGAACGACCCCTCGACCAGGTCGCGATACGCCACGCGCGCCTTCAACTGGTCGATGGCCACCGGGAAGTAGGTGTACTGCATCTGGCCGGAGAGCGTGTCGCGCAGGGTCGGCCCGAGACCGAGCGGCCCCCAGACCTGCCAGGAATTGTTCTCGCGGAACAGCGGCTGGGAGAAGGGAAAGCCCTGGATGTGGTCCCAGTGGGTGTGGGTGACGAGGATGTGGCCGTCGCACGGCGCGTCGTCGCCCGAGGATTCGAGCGCCACGCCGAGCCCGTGGGCGCCGGTGCCGCAGTCGAGCACGACGAGCGTGCCCTGGTTCGAGCGCACCTCCACACAGGACGTGTTACCCCCGTAGCGGACCGTGCTGCCGCCCGGCTTGGCAATGGACCCGCGCGTCCCCCAGAACCTGATTCGCATGCCTTCGTCCCTTGAACGGCCGTTCCGGGAACCGCGAACGGCGCCGGACCCGGCCCGATCCTAGCCCAACTGGCGCCAGCGCCGCCGCTCGCGCCGATTCGTCGCACGCCAGTATACTGGCGCGCCCGCCGTACGCGAGCGCCGCCGACCGCCCGGGGCGGGCCCAATGGAAACACGCCCGGCAACCGCCCGGCGCGATCGACAACGAGACGACCCGGACCCGAGCGATGCCGCAACGACTTGCCAGGCCCCTTTTCAGCGCCCCGTCGACGCGCACGGGCCGCGGCACGCTGTGCCGCTGGCTGGGCTGGTTCGCCTGGTTGAACGCGGTGCTCGCGACCGTCATCGCGTTGCGCTTCGTGCCCTACATGGGGCCGCTGG
>JBFJWO010000145.1:0-10513 GCA_041623575.1 Gammaproteobacteria bacterium | reverse complement strand
GGCCGCCGGTCACAAGGCTAGCGGCGCCTGCCTTTGGGAACGATGCTGAACTCCTGGGTCTGGGGGTTCAGGCGATCCAGACGCATGGCGCCCGCCCGCGCCGAGTCGCTGAGCCCGTAGACCTGCAGGCCGGCCGTGATGTCGCTTTCGTACATGAAGTTGTTGTACCAGTAGGTCGACCACGCACCGCCGATCTGGCACACCCCGCCACAGAAAGGGCCAGGGCCCAGCGATTCGGGGTCCGACCAGCCGACCGTCTGCGGGTTCGTGGGATCGCTGAAGTCGATCGCCCAGGTGCCGGCCTGGTAGTTGCCGCTGACGGCCACGTAGTTGCCGTTGCGCAACGGGATGATGTTGTAGTTGTGCATGGTGCAGTTCTCGTCGGCGCCCTGCGCGTTGGGCAGCACCCACTGGCCGAGTTTCTGGCCGGTCCTGGCGTCGTAGAAGAACAGGCTCTTGTCGATGTCGGGGTCGTCTGCCTCGCATTCGCCCGCACCGCCGCCGCCCGGCTCCCAGCCGCCGACGATGACCTGGCCGTCCCAGGTGAACGCCGCGGAGTGCCAGCGCCCGTTGGAGGCGGAATCGCCCACGCCGGGCTCGGTGATGGTGAACAGCAGCGCCGGGTCGCGCGGATCGGTGATGTCCCACACGTTGATCGTGTCGGCGCTGGCGCAAGCGGCCAGGTTGACGTCACCCAGGATCGCGGCGGCGTCGTGGCAACCGGTTCTGACGGCCGGGTCCGTGGGGCCGGCCAGCGGCTCGCGGTGGATGAGCGCGATCGCCGCGGGGTCGTCGAGCGGCACCGCGATGACGTCCATGAAGTCGCCCAGCGCGTCCTGTCCGGCGCGATCCAGGCCGACCCCACAGCCGCCGCTGCTGGAGTTGTTGCTGTACACGATCAGGTCGCCGTCGTCGACGCCGGCCACGGTAGCGGTGTGCGACCCGCACGGCAGCTCGAGCGAGCCGACCAGCGCGGGGTTGGCGGGATCGGAGATATCCCAGACGTGCACGCCTTCGAAGCCGGCCGGTACCGTGGTGCCGCCGCAGGCGCGATCGTCGCCGCGCTTGGTGTTCCAGCTTCGCACCAGGATGTGGTCCCAGACCACGACATCGCCCTGGTCACCATTGCATTCGGCCTCCGCCACCAGCTTCGGGTTGCCCGGCGCCGAGATGTCGATCACCCGAAAGCCGTTGTAGTTGCCCTGGTAGGCGAGCTTGCCCTGAAACGCCAGGTCGCTGCTGACGACGCGCTGGCCGTCCGGCACCGAAAAGGTCGCGGGCTTGGCGTCGTGCCCCATCTCGTGCACGTTCTGCGTGTGGGGATCGGCGTCCTGCGGCGTCGGAGGATCGGCATAGGACGACTGGGCGATGGCGAACAGCCCGGTCGCGACCAGGCCGCTAACGATGGGTCGGAGCATTTCGGTCTCCTCAGTTGGAGGTGGAGTCTGAGTCACGCGGCGCCGCATCGCCGCTGCGATCGCGGTAATGGGTCGCCGCCCATGCCCAGGCCGCCTGCCCCGATGCCCGCGCGCGTTTCGCGCGCGGGTGCGTGCCCGGAGTAGGGAGTGTAGTTCACGCCGGGCAAGCCTGCCCGCATTGCGGCGCGCCGGGGCCGGCTCCCACCCGACCCCGGCGGCGCCGGATCGACCCGCCGGAAGGCGACTCAGGCCGCCTGTGGCAGGGTCGGCGCCAGTTCGCCGGCGAGTGCGCGCAACAGCGCCGCCCCGTCGCCGCGCCAGGCGCTGCCGTGCATGCAGGCGAGCGTCGTCGGCTGCTGGCGGGCGAGGCGCTCCAGCATCGCGGGCGTGTTCGGAGCGTGCGAGTACGGGTCCATCGCCTTGCGAAACGCTTCGCTGGGGCCGAGGATATCGGCCTCGGTCAGGGCGGTCCGGCCCGAGCCGCCCTGCGCGAACAGGTCGCCGCACAGGAGCGTCGAGGTGGTCTCCTCCATCAACAGTCCGCACTCCCAGGCATGCGGCAGGTGGGGCGTGTCGAACCAGCGCAGGCGGTGACGTCCCAGGGCGAGGACCTCATCGTCGGCCAGGGCCTGCGGCGCGCGATCGGCCACGTCGCCGATCGAGGTCATGGCGGCGACCTTGCTGCACACCGGGCGCGCGCGCGGGGCGATCGCGAGGAGCGCGTTGAGCGCACCGCACTCGTCGGCCTCGAAATGCGACAGGGCCAGGTAGCGGAGGGTTTCGGCCGGCAGCACCGCATCGATGGCTTCGCGTACCGGCTCGAACATCCCTCGCATGCCGGTGTGAAACAGCAACGGCTCGTCGTCGGCGATCAGGTACTGGTTGAAGTTGAAGCGTACGCCGCCCGGCAGGGTTACCGGCGTGTTGATTCGATAGATACCGTCGGCTACCTCGTTGACGTTGGTGCCGGAGGTGGTGTTGGTGATCATGGTCGTCTCCGTGGTTGATCACTATCTGAGTGTAACGAGAGCGCGTATCGTTACACCTTCATCGGTGAGGTCTTGAATTCGAGGAGATGACCGAGCGGGCAGCACTCACAGGCGACGCCACCGATCTCGCAACCGAACCCGACGGCGTTCTCGCGCGGCGCATTGCCGCGGCGACGCCCGGGATCGACCGTGAGGCGGAGGCCGAACTGTGTCGGCGCCTGGCACCGCGGGTGCGGGTCTTCGTGCTGCGCGAGGTGCGCAATCGTGCCGCGGCGGCCGATCTCGCCCAGGAGGTAGTGTTGATGACACTCGAGCGGGTACGCGCCGGCAAGCTGCGCGACCCGGACGCGCTCGCCGGGTTCGTACTGGCGCTGTGTCGCCAGGTCGCGCTCGGCCGGCAACGCTCGTTTGCCCGTCGCGAGCGCCTGCTCGAGCGTTACGGCCACATCCTGGCCCCGGCCGAGGCGCCCGCCCCGGCGCCCGATCGCACGCGTCTGCTCGGCTGCCTGGAGCGACTGTCGGAGCGAGAACGCGCAGTGGTCCTGCTCAGCTTCTTCGACGACCGCGACGCCGAGGAGGTGGGCGCCGAACTCGGCGTCTCCCCCGCCAACGTGCGCGTCATCCGCTATCGCAGTATCGCCCGCCTGCGCGAATGTCTGGGCGTGGAGGCGCCGCCGTGAGCGCCGGTGCAACGGCGACCCACCCGGGGCTGGCGCGGCTGCTCGCCTGGTGGTTCGCGGACGGCGGTGAGGCGGAACAGGCCGGCATCGGGGAACACGTGCTCGGCTGCACTGCCTGCAGTGCGGTGCTGGACGCGGTCGCGGCGCTCGGTGAGCAGGTGCGCGGACTCAGTTCCGCCGGCGCGGTGCAGGCGGTCGTCAGCGGCGGCTTCGTCAGGCGCCTGGCTGCCGACGGCGTGCGGGTGCGCGAGTACCGGGTAGCGCACAACGGCAGTGTCGAGTGCAGCGTCGGCGCCGCGGACCAGGTCCTGGTGGCCCGCCTGGAAGCGCCGCTCGCCGGTGTACAGCGCCTGGACCTTGTCGCCGACGACGTGCAGGGCCGCGGCGCGGAGCGCTGGGACGACATCCCGTTCGATGCCGCGCGCGGCGAAGTGGTGTTCACGCCCCGCATAGACGACGTGCGCCGGCTACCCGCGCAGACCTCGCGGGTGCGCCTGCTGGCTCGCGACGCGCCGGGGGTCGAGCGCCTGGTCGGCGAGTACGTCTTCCGGCACTCGCCGCTCGCCGGGGAGTGAGGGCCGCTGTGCACTGGCGCGCGTCGTTGCACGGCGCAAGCGGGCGGTGGGCCGTTGCTGGCCGGACCAGGCGCGCAGGCGTACCATCCGGGCGCAAGTCCATTGACCGATCGAGAGGCGGGAGAAGACCATGCTCAAAGGCCTGCACCACAATGCCTACCGTTGCCGCGACTCCGAGCAGACGCGGCAGTTCTACGAGGATTTCCTCGGCCTGCCACTGCTGAACGCCTTCGTGATCCGCGAGACCAAGAGCGGGCGCGCGACCAGCACCCTGCACAGCTTCTACGGCATGGAGGACGGCTCGTGCCTGGCGTTTTTCGAAGCCCCCGACATGCCCTTCGACTTCAAGGAACAGCACGACTTCGACCTGCACATCGCGCTCGAAGTCGAACCGGACGTGTTGCAGCCGATGCTCGAAAAGGGCCGGGCCGCCGGCATCGAGACGCGTGGGATCGCCGATCACGAGTTCATCGACTCGATCTATTTCCGCGACCCCAACGGCTATGTCATCGAATTGACCGCAAAACGGCCCAACCACGCCCGGGCGATGGACCCGCAACTGAACGGGGCCCGCCAGGTGCTGGACGACTGGCAGGTCGAAAAGACCGGCGCCTGACCGACGGCGATGAGCGCGCCGCAGCGCCTGGTCCGGCTGGCGACGGGCGGCAGCGTCGCCGGCCTGGTGGCAGGGCAGGCACGGATGCGCCCGGGGCGCATCGCCGTCGAGGACGGTGGGCGCAGCCTCAGCTACCGCGACCTCGACCGGCGCGCCCGCCGCCTGGCGGCCTCGCTGCGCGGGCGGGGGGTCGTAGCCGGCGAGCGCGTCGCGATCCTGTCCGAGAACCGGCTCGAATACCTGGAGACGTTCCTGGCGGCCGCGCACCTGGGAGCCGTCGTCGCCTGCCTGAACTGGCGGCTGTCGCAAACCGAACTGCGCCATTGCCTGGCACTGGCCGATCCGCGCCTGGTGCTGGCGTTCCCCCGTCACGCCGGCACGCTCGACCCGCTCGGCCACGCGGCAAACGCGATCGTTTTCGGGCCCGCGTACGAAACCGCCCTGGCGGACAACGACCCCGAGGCCCGCTTCGAACCCGTAGACCCGGAGTCGTTGCTGCTCATCCTCTACACCAGCGGCACCACCGGTCTGCCCAAGGGCGCGGCGATCAGTCACCGCGCCGAGGTGGCGCGCAACCTGGTGTGCCGCGCGGAACTGGGGTTGGCGCCAGACGACACCTTTGTCGCCTGGTCGCCGCTCTACCACATGGGTGGCGCGGACTATTCGCTGGGCACCCTGATGTGCGGCGGCAAGGTGATCGTGGTCGACGGCTTCGACGCCGAACGCCTTGCCGACATCGTCGCTGGCGAAAGCCTCGGCTGGCTGCTGCTGATGCCCGGCATGGTCGGGCGTTTCGCGGCGCTGCTGGAGCGGCGCGCGACGCGTGTGCGCAAGGTGAAGGTCTGCGGCGTCATGGCGGACCTCGTGCCGGCGGCCGAGATCGCGCGCGTGACGCGACTGTTGGCAGCGCCGTACGCGAACACCTTCGGTGCCACCGAGACCGGCAACCCGCCCTGTTCGGCGGGCCTGCTCGAAGCGGGCGTGATCCCGCGCCGCCTCGCCAAGCGCCAGAGCCCGTTCTGCGAGGTCCGCCTGCTCGACGCCGAGGGGCGCGACGTGCCCGACGGCGAACCCGGCGAGTTGTGCATGCGCGGCCCGACGCTGTTCAGCGGCTACTGGCGGGCGCCGGAGGCGAACGCGCACGAGTTTCGCGACGGCTGGTTCCACATGGGTGACGTGTTCGTGCGCAACCGCGACGGCACGCTCGATTTCGTCGACCGCCTCAAGTACCTGATCAAGTCGGGCGGCGAGAACATCTACCCGGCCGAGATCGAGCGGATCCTGCTGCGCCACCCGGGGGTGGCGGATGCCGCCGTCGTTCGCCGGCGCGATGCGCAATGGGGCGAGGTGCCCGTAGCCTTCGTCGCCCGGCGTGACGCGGCATTGCGCGCCGAGGACCTGCGCGAACTGTGCCGCGGCGAGCTGGCGGGGTACAAGCAACCGCAGGAGTTGCGGTTCATCGCGCTCGAAGCGTTTCCGCGCAGCGCCTCGGGCAAGATACAGCGCCACGAACTCGAAAAACGTCTTTGCGACCCGGAGTAACGCGCATGCCGTTCCTGCCCGAGACCCAGACCACCGCTATCGCCACCTCCACCGTCGAGGACGTGATCGTCAGGGACAAGCGCCTGTGCGCCGATCTCATCGGCAAGCTCACCTTCACCGAGATGCTGTTCTTCCAGATCCTCGGGCGCACCCCGAGCCGCGCCGAGGCGGCGGTCGTCGATGCCTGCCTGGTGTCGTTGATGGAGCATGGCTTGACGCCCAACGCCCTGGCCACGCGACTCACCTATACGAGTGCGCCCGAGGCGATGCAGGGGGCGGTGGCTGCCGGGTTGCTCGGCGTCGGCAGCCTGTTCGTCGGCACCATGGACGGCTGCGGACGTTTGCTGCAGCGCCTGGTCGAAGCCGAGGCCGGTACGCAGGCCGAGGAGGCGCGCCGGATCGCGCGAGAGCATCGCGCGGCGCGCACCCCGCTGCCCGGGTTCGGTCACCCGATTCACCGGCCCGACGACCCGCGCGCACTGCTGCTGATCGAGATCGCGAAGACGCACGAGGTGGCGGCGCGCCACGTCGAAGCGCTGGGTGTCCTCTCGGCAGCGGTGGACGAGGTCTACGAGCGCCACATCACCATCAACGTCACCGGCGCCATCGCCGCGGCGTTGGCCGATTGCGGCGTTCCTTACGAGATCATGCGTGGCTTTGCCATCATCACCCGCTGCGCCGGGCTGGTCGGGCACGTGCACGAAGAGCAGCGCAAGCCGGCCATGCGCGTGATCTGGGAGACGAGCGAGGCTGCCGTTCCCTATGAGGGGGCGGCGGCCTCGACGGAGTAGTTTCGCCGACAACCGGCGCCAGCCGACAATCACCCCGAGCGGTGGAGGACCCGATGAAACTGTACATGCACCCCGTTTCCATGACCTCGAGACCGGTGCGCCTGTTGATCGCCGAGCACGGACTCGACGTCGAGGAGCAGGTCGTCGACCTGATGCAGGGCGAGCACCTGCGCCCGCCCTATGCGAGCCTCAACCCGAACAAGCTCGTACCGATGCTGGAGGACGGCGATTTCCGCCTCACCGAAAGCTCCGCGATCCTCAAGTACCTGGCGGAGCGGTTCGATCTGCCGGTGTACCCGAAGGACCTGCGCCAGCGCGCGAAGGTCAACGAGATGATGGATTGGTTCAACACGAACTTCTATCGCGATTTCGGTTACGGGTTGTGTTACCCGCAGGTGTTCCCCCATCACAAGCGCCCCGGCGACGACGTGCAGGCCGCGACGATCGCCTGGGCCCGCGAGCGCGTGGCCGGCTGGCTCGCGGTGCTGGACACGCACCTGATCGGGCCCGATCGGCAGTACCTGTGCGGCGAGCAGATCACGATCGCCGACTATTTCGGCGTCTGTCTGCTGACGCTCGGCGACATCCTGCGCTTCGACTGGTCGGCGTACCCCAACGTGGCGCGCTGGGTCGGCAACATGAAACGACTCGACAGTTGGGCGCCGGTCAACGAGGCGTTGTACGGCTTCGCCGAATCGGTCCGGGAACAGCCTTTCGTCACCACCGCGTAGGCGCTCGCGGCGAGAACCCCGGATCGACCGCCTTCGAGGAGGGCTCGCATTGAAGACCAATACCGTGGTGCGCCTGGCCCGCCGGCCGCGCGGCGCCGTCACGACGGAGGATTTCACCGTCCGCGACGAGCCGATGCCCGAGCCGGGCGAGGGCGAGTTCAGGGTCGGCACCCAGTACGTCTCCCTCGACCCCGCCATGCGCGGGTGGGTGAACGAGGGCCGCTCCTACGTGCCGCCGGTCGGCATCGGCGAGGTCATGCGCGCCTTTGCCGCCGGGCATGTCGAGGCCTCGCGTCACCCGCGGTTTCGCGAGGGCGACGCGGTCACCGGGCTGTTCGGTGCGCAGGCGTTCGCGGTCTCCGACGGCGAGGGCGTGTCGGTCGCCGACACCTCGCTCGCGCCACTGCCCACCTGGCTGGGTGGCCTCGGCATGCCGGGCCTCACGGCCTATTTCGGGTTGCTCGAGGTGGCGCGGGCGAGCCGGGGCGAAACCGTCGTGGTATCGGCCGCCTCGGGCGCCGTCGGGCAGGTCGTCGGGCAGATCGCCGGGATCGTCGGCTGTCGCACCGTCGGTATCGCGGGCGGCCCGCGCAAGTGCGAGTTTCTTACCGCCGAACTCGGCTTCGACGCCGCCGTCGACCACCGGGGCGGCAGCCTGCGCGAAGATCTCGCCACCGCCTGCCCGCAGGGCATCGACGTCGATTTCGAGAACGTCGGCGGCCAGGTCTTCGACACCGTGCTGGCGCAGATGAACCGTTTCGGACGTGTCGCCCTGTGCGGGCTGGTCTCGACGTACAACGCGACCGAGGCCCCGCCGGGGTTGAAGAACGTGCGCGCCATCCTGGTCATGCGCCTCGACGTGCGCGGGTTCATCGTGTTCGACTTTCGCGAGCGCTACGACGAAGCGTTGCAGGCCCTGGCAGGCTGGTACAAGGAGGGCCGCCTGCGGTTTCGGGAGGACATCCGAGCGGACGGGCTGAGCGCCTTTCCCACCGTGCTGGGCGAGTTGTTCACGGGCGCCAACTTCGGCAAGTTGATACTCGAGCTCTGAGCGTTGCGCGCGCGCGATTCGGCGGCGTCGAGGCCGCTGCTCGACGGCGCTGGTCAGGCGCAGGCAACGGCGCCGCTGTCGGCGAGCCGCTCGATCTCCACGTCGTCGTAGCCGGCTTCCCGCAGCACCTCGCGGGTGTGCTGCCCGAAGGTGGGCGCGGCGCGGCGGATGGTCGCGGGGGTGGCGTCGAACTTGACCGGCGTGCCCAGCGTTCTCACCGTACCCGCGACGGGATGATCGACTTCGGTGACCATCGCGCGCGCCCGGGTCTGCGGGTCGGCGTGCATCTCGGGAATGCTCAGTACCGGGCCGGCGGGAATGCCGGCGGCGTTGAGGGCCTGCACCCACTCGCCGGTGGCGCGGGTGCGGAATTTCTCCTCCAGCGCCGCCACCAGCGCCGGCAGGTTGGCCATGCGCGCGGCGTTGCTCGCGAACCGCGGATCCCCACCCAGGTGAGGGGCTTCGATCACGTCGAGCAGGCGCTCCCAGTTGTTCTGGTTGGCCGCGCCGACGTTGATCCAGCCGTCGGCCGTGGCGAGCGCCTGGTAGGGGGCGTTCAGCGGGTGGGCCGAGCCGAGCGGCTGCGGCGTCTCCCCGGTCGCGAAACTGATCGCGGACTGCCAGTAGGTGTGGACGATCGCCGCTTCGAACAGCGAGGTGTCGACGCGCTGGCCTTCGCCGGTGCGCAACTTGTGGGCGTAGGCCGCGTTGACCGCCATGGCGGCGAGGATCCCGGCGGTGATGTCGGACACCGGCGGGCCGACCTTGACCGGCGGGCGTCCCGGCCCCTCGCCGGTGATGGACATCAGCCCCGACATGCCCTGCGCGATCAGGTCGAAGCCGCCGCGTTCGCGGTACGGGCCGGTACGACCGAAACCGGAGATCGCGCAATGGATCAGGCCGGGGTTGAGTCCGCGCAGCGTCTCGTAGCCGAGGCCGAGTCGGTCCATGGTGTCGTGGCGGTAGTTCTCGATCAGCACGTCCGCGTCGCGCACCAGCCGCAACAGGACCTCCCGCCCGTCGGGGTGCTTGAGGTCGAGCACGATGCCGCGCTTGTTGCGGTTCATCATCATGAACGCGGCCGATTCGCCTTCGATCGACGGCGGCACCATGCGCCGGGTGTCGTCGCCGGCGCCGGACTTCTCCACTTTGACCACGTCCGCCCCGAGGTCGGCGAGCATCAGGCCGCACACCGGGCCGGCCATCACGTGCGCGAGCTCCAGCACGCGCATGCCGGACAGCGGCCCGGGCGAGGTCTCGCTCATGCGCTGGCGCGACCGCGCGGGCAATCGATCATCGCCCGCTCCAGCGGGGGCTGCGCTTGGCGAGAAAGGCTTCCAGGCCCTCGCGGAAATCGTCGCTGGTGTAGCACTGGACGATCAGGTCGTCGGCGTCCACCTCGGCGGTCTTCTCGCGCATCCGGCGCAGCGCCTCCTTGGTCGCGCGCAGCGTCAGGGGGGCGTGCCCGCCGACCAGCGTGGCCAGCGCCTCGGCGCGTTCGAGCACGTCGTCGTGGATCTCGCTGACCAGCCCGAGGCGCAGCGCCTCGTCCGCCTCGATCAGGCGCGCGGTGAAGATCACCTCGCGGGTGCGCGCCGCGCCGAGCAGTGCGACCAGTCGCGACAGGTTGCCGACCGACAGGCAGTTGCCCAGCGTGCGCGCGATGGGAAAGCCGAATTTCAGGTCCGGGGCCGCGATGCGCAGATCGCAGGCGGCCGCGATCCCCGCGCCGCCGCCGGTGCAGGCGCCGCGGATCGCCGCGATGGTCGTGACGGGCACCGCTTCGAGGTCTCCCAGCACCGC
Source organism: Gammaproteobacteria bacterium (assembly GCA_041623575.1). Taxonomy (GTDB): domain Bacteria; phylum Pseudomonadota; class Gammaproteobacteria; order JAHELT01; family JAHELT01; genus JAHELT01. Next base: position 317 of record JBFJWO010000145.1, on the reverse strand, counting down.
GTCCATGCGCCGTTCGTAGCCGAGCGCGTCCTCGGCGGTCTCGAAATCGCGAAAGCTCGAAATGTCGGTGCCGGCTGCGAACGCGCGATCGCCGGCGCCGGTGATTATTACGGCGTGTACGCCGCCCGGGTCGGCGCTCAGTTCGCGGCAGATCTCCGCCAGTCGATCGTACATGGCGAACGTGAGCGCGTTGCGCGCCCGCGGGCGGTTGAACGTCAGCCGTGCGACACCGCCGTCTACGCTGTAGAGCAATTCATCGTCCATCCCGGGCAGGACCACGCTGTGAGTGTTGGAAACGGGAAATTCTACCCGCGGCG
>JBFJWO010000144.1:0-10536 GCA_041623575.1 Gammaproteobacteria bacterium | reverse complement strand
GGCGCGTCCCACAGATCGAGGCGGCGGCGGATCTCGCCCTGGCCGGCGACCGCGTCGATGATCTGCGGCAGCGCCCCGGCGTCGTCGAGGTCGAAGTAGCGCCCGCCGGTTGCCGCGGCGATGCGGCGCAGCCCGGCCGCGTCGAGCTCGGCGCCGAAGAATTCGTCCCCGTCCGCCTCGACGTCGACGAAAGCCAGTGCCGCCGGTAGCGGCGCCGACCCGGCACCCGTCGCGTCGGCCGCCGGTTCCTGCACGCGCACGCGCAGCTCGTACACCCCGGGCTCGGTCGGCGTGAAGCGGGCCGTGTACAGCCCTTCGTCGTCGCTGCTCCAGTCGAGCGCGTGCTCGAGGTGGTCCCCGAGCGGGGTCGTGATCTCGACGCTGGCGCTGGCACCGGCCCGCGGGCGGAAAGCGGTATCGAGCACCCGCGCCTGCACGGTCACCGCCTCGCCGGGCACCGGGCTCGCGGGCTGCGTGCTCACGCTGACGCGTTCGCGGGCAGATCGCGCAAGCCAGCGCAGCAGCTGCCGCCACAGCGTCTCGTGGGTCTGGTCCTCGAGCGGCACGTCGTTGTGCATCTGCCAGCGCCAGGTGTTGGCGACCGGCAGCACCGCCACGGTGCCGCGCCCGTAGCGGTGGTAGGCAAAGATAACCAGCGGGCGCTCGTCGCCGTCGTCGCCGCGCAGCAGCACCGTCGCCCCCGGCTTGGCCTCGCGCACCGGGTTGAGCACGGTCAGCGGCGGCAGGTCAGCGAGGTCGGGCCGGGTCTCCAGGGTGCCGCGCAGGGCCGGGTGCTGGCCCGCGCCCGGCGCAGCCTGCACTTCCACCGCGGCGCGAAACCCGGCCGCGCGCTCGCCGAGGTTGACGGGCAGCAGGCGTGCCAGGCGGCTGGACCCGAAACCGCCCTCGGCCAGGCCGAAACGCCCGCCCAGCACCAGCAGGCCGCCGCCGCGCTCGGCGACGAAATCGGTGATCAGCGCCTGTTGCGCCTCGCTCAGCTGGCGCGCCTCCAGGCTGCCCAGCACCAGCACCTGGTAGGCGAACAGGGCCTCGGCGGTGTCCGGCAGCCCCTGGGGCATGATCTCGGGGTCGGTCAGCCCGAGGCGGTAGAACTTGTTCTCCGCGGTGCGCACGATGGAGGCCAGCTCGATGCTCGGGTCTTCCACCACCGCGCGCCGGATGAACTTGACCTCGAAGCGCGGCTCGCCTTCGAGGTGCAGCACACGCACAGGGCCCGTGCGCACGCGCACGGTGAACTCGCGCGCGTTGTTGCGCACGACGGCTTCGGGGGCATCGCTGGCCAGCGCCGCGCGAAACGCCAGGCGCGTCGGTCCTGCCTCGGTGAAACGCAGGGGCAGGCGCACGGTGCTCGCCGCGTCGTCGCGCGCGAGTCGCACCCGGCGCTCGGCAAGCCGCAGGCCGTCGGCCTCGGCGGTGACGATCACTTCACGCCCCGCCAGGCCCCGGTGCGCCAGGCGGACCTCCGCATCGACCGTGTCCTCCAGCAACACGTCGCGGGGCATGCTCGCCGCACGCAGCTCGAGGTCGGCGGCGAAGCGCTCGTCGCCGACACCGACGGTGTGCACGGGCACGCCGAGGGCGCGCAGTTCGACCAGCGCGCCGGCCAGGTCGTGGCCGCGTGCCCCGTCACCGACCAGGATGACGGCGCCCAGCGCGCGGTCGCCGAGGTCGCGGTGCACGCGGCGCAGCACCGTCGCCACGTCGCTGCGAGCGCCCGCGCCGGTCAGCGCCCGGCCGCTGGCCAGCGGTTCCGCGGCGCCGGCGAACCGGTAGTAGTGGGTGGTGAACCGCTCCTCCAGCCGCCTCGCGACCTCGCCTTCGCCGGGGGCGAAGCGGGCCGCCTGCGCAGCCGCGCGGCTGACGCCCGCGCGGTCCTCGATACGCATGCTGCGCGAGTCGTCCAGCGCGACCGCCACGTGACTCGGCTCGGGGCGCGGCAGGGTCACGACCAGCACCGGCTGGAACAAGGCCAGCACGACCGCGCCGACGCCGAGCGCGCGCAGCACCATCAGCACCAGTCGATCCGCCCGCCCGAGCCGCCCGCCGCCACCGAGGTAGCCCGCCCCCCACAGCAACACGGTACCGGCAAGCACGGCCAGCACCGCATACGCCGGCCACGAGCCGGCGAGCTCCACGACGCCGCGCTCGAACCACGCCGGCGGGTACTTGAACAGGAACTCGAACACGACTGGCAGTTGTCTGCTCCCAGGTAGTAAGCCGGAATGTCGGCCGCCCCGCGGGCGCGGCTAGTGGCTCATGGCATAGATCACGAAATTGATGCCCAGTTCGTAGGCATAGGTGGAATAGCGCAACGGGTAGCTGGGGCGATCGGCCCACTCCCACGCATCGCCCAGGTCGGTATTCCAGTTGATCAACACCATCAGTCGGCCGTGGTCGTCGAAAATGCCCCGCACGTGGGGCACGTAGCCGTCGTACTCGTGGGTCGGCCCGCCGGCCGCCTGGTGCACGTTCGGCACCTGCAGCACCTCGCGGATGTCGTAGAAGGCGTGAAACACCGGGTGCTCGAGCGAGATCTCCACGATCGGGCGATCGGGAAACACCCGTCGCATCTGCTCCTCGAGGTTGCGCCAGGCCCAACTGCCCCAGAAGTCGTCGATGACCAGGAACCCGCCGGCCAGCAGGTAGTCGCGCAGGCGCCCGGCCTGCGTCTCGTCGAGCCCGAGCGACCCGACTTCCAGAATGTAGACGAAGGGGTAGTCCCGGAGCCGCGGGTCGTCCAGGGACACGGTGAAATCGGTTTCGAACGCATCGACGATGGTCAGGCGGCGCAACGCGACCAGGAACTGCTGGTCGGCGCGCGGATAGTCGACCGCCCAGCGCGGGCCCCATTCGCCGCCGCCCGCATCGCCGTAGACGCCGCGGGTGAAATAGAACTCGTGCTCGATGCCGGCCACGGGCGCATCGCTCTGCGCGCGCGCAACGCCCGGCAGGGCCGCGACCGCCAGCACCAGAGCGAACACTCGAAAGACTCGACCCACGGCGCCTCGCCGACACTCGAACGCAACAGCGCCCGATTATGGCACGGCCCCCGGGACTGACAAGTTACCGCGACGTCGGCGCCCGGGAACAGGTCGCGACCCCACGAAAAAAGCCCGCAGCAGCGGGCTTTCTTACGGACCAGGGAGCCGGCGCCCCCGTGCGGGGACGCCGGTTCCGGTGCCTTGCGCCGGGTAGGCGCCGGGACTTACTTCGCGGCCGCCTTTTTGGGCGCCGCTTTCTTCACACCCTCGGTGAGGATCTGCTGCACTTCGGCACCGTAGTTGCGGCCGAAATCGGCAGCAGCCTTGGCGTCGGCGACGAACTCCTCGACCATCTGCTTGGCCGCCTCGCCCTGCTTGGCGTAGTACTTCTGGGCGCCCTCGATGTCTTCGATCGCCAGGGCGTCACGCCAGCCTTCCAGCGCCACCGCGGTGTACTTCTGCATGCGCTCGATGTGCGCCTGCATGACGTCCTCGGTGCGGGTGATGGCCAGCTCGTTCAGGGCGCGCACGGGCGCCAGCACATCCTCGGCATAAGCGGCGAAATTGTTGGTAGCCATGTCTGTTGCTCTCCATGAAAAAGTTGAGGTTCGAAAGTGAGGTCAAGTATAGACACAGGAATGTTGCATTGCAACATTTTTGTTGATTTTTTTATTTCCTTATTAAACAGATTGTTAGAATACCAGCTCTCGAAGAGAGACGCTGAACGACCGGACAGACTATTGCGGTGCAGCGTCGGTCGCCGCGAGGCTGTCCCTGCGGCGCGCTGCGAGCGGCGGCAGCGCCCCGCTGCGGGTCGGGTCATTGAATTCCCCCGGGCCGGGCGTATGGTGGACGACCCGAGTCCGCCAGGGATAGTGGCATTGAGCACAGCGCACCCGACCCCCGACTTCGAATCGATCGCCCCGGCGCCGGCGCCCGGCGGGTACGGCCTGTCGTTCACGCCCGGCCCGCAGCGCGTGCGCGTCGAGGTCGCCGGCGTCACCCTGGCCGACAGCGCCCGCACGCTGGTGCTGAACGAGACCCGCCTGGCGCCGGTCTACTACTTCCCGCGCGAGGACGTGCGCATGGACCTCATGGAACCCAGCGCCCTCCGCACCAACTGCCCCTTCAAGGGCAACGCGTCCTACTGGTCGCTCGCGCTGGACGGTCGACGCATCGACAACCTGCTGTGGAGCTACGAAGACCCGCTGCCCGAAGCGCGGGCCATCGGCGGCTACGTGGCGTTCTACGACAACCTCGTCGAGCAGTGGTACTTCGACGACCAACCCGGCCCGATCGCGGCCGCCAAGGGCACCGCCGGCGCCAACCCGCTGCTCGACTGGCTGCTGCACGTGGCACCCGGGGCCCCGAACGCCCGCGCGCTGACCGAGCAGCTCGTTCAGCAGTTGCTGAGCGCCGCGGTCCCGGTCCTGCGCTTCAACGTGATCATCCGCACCCTGCACCCGCAACAGAACGCGGTAGCCCTGCGCTGGCGGCGACACAGCGGCGAGATCGACGAACTGCGCGTGCCCTACTCGGTGATGAGCAGCCCGGAGTACCTCAACAGCCCGCTGAAACCCATTTTCGAAGGTGCCGGTGGCGTGCGGCGGCGCCTGGACATCGCCGAGCCGCGGCTCGACTTCGGCATCCTCGAGGAGCTGCACGCCGAAGGCGCGAGCGACTACGTGGCCATGCCGATGGTGTTCTCCGACGGCCAGATCAACGTCGTGACGCTGGCGAGCGACCGGCGCGGCGGATTCAGCACCGCCGATCTCGGCCATCTTCACGAGATCCTGCCGCTGCTCGGCAGCCTGTACGAGGTGCACGCGCTGCGCGAACGCGCCGCGACCCTCCTCGACACCTACCTCGGACGGCACGCGGGCTCGCGCGTGCTCGATGGCCTGATCAAACGCGGCGACGGCGAGGTCATCGATGCCATCATCTGGTTCTGCGACCTGCGCGGCTCCACCGTCTGGGCGGAGACGCTGCCGCGTATCGAGTTCCTGGAACTCCTGAACCAGTACTTCGACTGCATGGCCGGCGCGCTGCTCGCGCACGGCGGTGAGGTGCTGCGCTTCATCGGCGATGCCGCGCTCGGCATCTTTCCGCTCGCCGGCGCCGACGACGACGGCGCCTACCACAGGGCACTGGCCGCGGCGCAGGAGGCCTGTGAGCGCATCGCCGCGCTCAACGAATCGCGCGCGGGCCGCGGGCAGTCCCCCGTGGCGTTCGGTCTCGCGCTGCACCCCGGAGCGGTGACCTACGGCAACATCGGCACCCCGGAACGGCTGGAGTTCACCGTCATAGGCGACGCGGCGAACACCGCCGCGCGCATCGAGTCCAAGTGCAAGTCCCTGGAACGCGCGGTGTTGGTGTCGGCGCCGTTCGCCGCCCGCTTCCCCGAGCGCTTCGAGTCCCTCGGTCGACACGCCTTGCGCGGCGTCGCCGAACCCATCGAGATCTTCGCCTTGCGCGACCCGCCCTGAGGCGGCGAAACGTAAAGCTTTGTCAATCCTCCCGGCGGTGCGCGCCAGCGGCGCGCGGCGTTCTATAGACTGCGCCGCGTTTTTCGCCCCACCGCCGAAGAGGAATACACGTGATGTTATCGAGAATCGCTCTGCTCGGAGCCGCATTGACGCTGGGCGGTTGTGCCTCGCTCGGCACGAGCCTGCAGGAAAAACCGTGGATCGGCTGCGCCGTGGTCGGCGGTGTCGCCGGCGCGGGCTTCGCCGAGAACGAGGAAGAGAACGCGGCCGGCGGAGCGGCCGGTGGCGCGGTGCTCGGCGCGTTGCTCTGCGCGGCGCTGCAGTCGACGCCCGAGGACGGCGACGGCGACGGTGTCTACGACGACCAGGACAAGTGTCCCGCGACACCCGCCGGCGCGCAGGTCAACGTGCTCGGCTGCACGCTCGATGGCGACGGCGACGGCGTGTTCGACCACAGCGATCGCTGCCCCGGGACCGCAGCGGGTCTCGCCGTCGGCGCCGATGGCTGCGAGCCGGACGCCGACGGCGACGGCATCGTCGATCGGCTCGACCGGTGCCCGGACAGTCGCCCCGGCGCGACCGTCGGCAATGGCGGATGTGAACCCGACAGCGACGGCGACGGCGTCGCGGACGGCATCGACCGTTGCCCCGCGACCACCGCCGGCACGCGCGTCGACGAACGCGGCTGCACCCGCGACAGCGACGGCGACGGCGTCGCCGACACCCTCGACGAGTGTCCGGGCAGCGCCGCGGGGACCCGCGTGAACGGGCGTGGCTGTGTGCCCGACGAAGACGGGGACGGCGTTGCCGATGACCTCGACGCGTGCGCCGGGACGCTCGCCGGCGCCGCCGTCGATACCCGCGGTTGCGTGCCGCAGCCGCCGGCGCGCCTGGTGCTGCGCGGTGTCGGCTTCCTGAGCAACTCGGCCGATCTCACGCTGACCTCGCTGTCGGTGCTCGGCGAAGTCGCACAGAGCCTGCTCGACAATCCCTCGGTACGGGTGGAGGTCGGCGGCCACACCGACGCGGCCGGCGCGGCTTCCTACAACGAAGCGCTGTCGCTGCGTCGCGCCGAAGCGGTACGCGACTACTTCGTCAATCGGGGCGTCGAAGCGCGGCGACTCACCGTGCGGGGCTACGGCGAGTCGCAACCGATCGCCGACAACGCCACCGCCGAAGGACGCGAACGCAATCGCCGCGTGGAGTTGCGCCGCATCGACTGACGGGCACCGTCAACGAGCGCGGTCCACCGGTTCGTCGACCGGCACTGTGCGAAACGGGGCAGGGACGCCCCGCCCACCCGCACGCCGGTGCGCCGTGTTACCGAACGCGGGGCGTGCGCCGGTAGACACCACTGCAACGTTGCGCGCGCAGGCCGTCCGCTGCGAGTGCACGCGTTTCGAGCCTACTGCACACGTTTCGTGCGCGCGATGGCGAAGTCTCGTCTCGACCCGGTAAACGTAACGTTTGTTTGCAAACACCGCGCGAGCCGACTGCTAGTATTTTCCCGACGACGCCGCTCGACAACGCGAACCGTTCGCGGCGAAAAAGAACGCGCACTTGCCGCGCAAGTGCGACCGACCGCATCGAGGCCCAATGGACCACCTGGTACTGCAACTCGTGATCGTGATGCTGCTGGCAGTGCTCATCGGCCTCGCGATCGACTGGCTGCGTAAACGCGAGAACCGGCGCGGCGTACACGATACGGCGTCTCAGCAGATGGCGCGCGAAGCGGAGTTGCGCAAAGCGCTCGCCGAGTCGCGGCGGGTCTGTGCCGAATGCCGCGCGCAACTCGAGCGCGCCCGGGCCGCGCTGGAGGCGGCCGGCATCGCGCACGACCAGCCGGCGGCAGGTGCGAGTCGATGAACGCCGGGCGCAGCCCTTCGGCCGCGACGCGGCCAGGGACGAACACCGTTCACTCTTCCGTTGACCGGGAGGCCGCGCCGACGCTGCGCAGCCTCTACGCCGACGACCTCAACCACAATCGCAATGCAACACCGGAGATCTATCACATGCCAAGCAAGTCCATCGAACAAATCGAGGGTATCGGCCCTGCCTACGGCGAGAAACTGCGCAACGCCGGCTGCGGCAGCCCCGCACAGCTGCTGAAGGACGGCGCCGATCGAAAAGGGCGGCAACGGATCGCCGAGCAAACCGGCATCAGCGACGCCACGATCCTGCGCTGCGTGAACATGGCCGACCTGTTCCGCGTCAAGGGCGTCGCCACGCAGTACGCCGAGCTGCTCGAGGCGTCCGGCGTCGACACCGTCAAGGAACTGCGCACGCGCAACGCGGAGAACCTGGCCGAGAAGATGAAACAGATCAACGAGCGCAAGCGCCTCACTCGCACGGTGCCGAGCGCCCGCGTCGTGGCCGGTTGGATCGAGCAGGCCAAGAGCCTGCCGCCGGTGGTCACCTACTGAGCCGTTTCTGCGCGGCAGGGGAGCCCCAAGCATCAGTCACCCCATGCGCGACTGTGAGGACGCAGTCGCGTCGCTGATGGCCTCTGCCGCGCGTTTTATCCATCCGCCGGGCCGCCCGCAGGCCCGGCTTCGCCCGAACGTGCCGGTCCTGCGGGCGCACGCCCGTCGCCGAGCCGCAATACGGCGTGGTAGGCTTTGCAGTCAATGCAGCACCCGCCGCCACGCCCTGCCAACGCCGCTGGCGATACGTTGCGAGGCGAGCTGGCCGACGACAACGCGCCGCCACCTGCGTCGCTTCCACCGGACCGGCCCGCCGTTGCGCAGGAACTAAGACTCGCGGCGACCCTGCGGACACTGGCCTTCGCCGTGGTGGTGGCATTCGCGATCGCCGGCGGCGCCCTGCTCGTGGTGAGCTGGTCGCTGGGCTTGAGCGCTACCGACATCGAGACCTTCGTCCGAGACCTCGGCGCGTGGGGCGTCGCCGCCTCGATCGGCTTGATGGTGGCGCACTCCTTCGTCCCGTTTCCCGCCGAGTTGCTGGCGATCGCCAACGGCATGGTGTACGGCGCGCTCTGGGGCACCGTCATCACCTGGAGCGGCGCGATGCTGGGCGCGGCCCTGGCGTTCGGGCTGGCGCGCGCCCTCGGCCGCCCGTTCGTGCATCACCTGGTGGATCGGCGCAACTGGCATCGACTGGACGCCTGGGGCGGGCGCGAGGGCGCCTTCGTGATCCTGCTCTGCCGGCTGATCCCGCTGATCGCCTTCAACCTGATCAACTACGCTGCGGGACTGACCCGGATGAGCTGGTGGACGTTCGCCTGGACCACCGGTATCGGCATCCTGCCCCTCACGGTGCTCATGGTGTTGCTGGGCGATTCGCTGGACCGCGTGCCCTGGCCGGTGTGGCTGGCCCTGCCGCTGGTCGCGCTGGCCACCTGGCTGGTGCTCGCCCGCCTGCGGCGCCCGCCCTCGGGCTGAGGCGCACGCCGCTCCCGTCGCTGCTGTAACTTATCGCCGGTGGGGCCCTCGAACAGCTTTGAGCGTCCCTGCGAGGCGTAACGGCAAGGCCCGCAGAGGCGAGCAACCCGGGTGCCCGCCGGCCCGCGGTCGCGACCGGCCTCGACGCGCGCTGTTCAACGTGCCCACCGACGACCCCCAACATGCGTTGCGCGCCGCGCGCGCAGCGCTGAATATCCACGTTGCCGTGACCTCGAGGACATTCGCGGGAATCGAACGCTGATCCGTGCCGGCATCAACACCGGTGCGGTGCTCGCCCGCTCGGTGGGTCCGCGCAACCGGGTCAACTACACGGTGCACGGCGACGCCGTGAACCTCGCGGCGCGGCGGGAAACGCTCAACTGGGACTACGGCGAGCGCGTGCTCGCCTCGCAGGCGAGCGTCGACCTGCCGGGTGAGGAGAGTCCCAGGCAACGCATCGGGGAGTTGCCCATCCGGGGCAAGCGCTCGGCGGTGACCGTCTACCGGCCGGCCTGATGAGCGTGCACAAAGAAAACCGCACTCGGCGCGCGGCCGGGTGCGGCTTCAAACCAGCGCGCCGGCGTGGGCGGCTAGAGTTTCTTCTCCTTCTGCTCCTTGATCGCGGACTGCTGGCCCGAAGGCAGCAGGTTGACCAGGGAGTCGGTACCGGTTGCCGCGGAGGACGACTTGAGGTCGTAGGCACAACCCCCACCGCCCGCCGACGCCGCCTGAGGTAGGGCCAGCACCGCTACGGCGGCCACGGCCGCCAGGACTGTCCGATCAAGCTTCATGCTCCGGTCTCCTCAGCGTTCACGCGTCGTGAACCACGGGCGACTATAGCATCGCGCCACGAAAACGCCAGTTACGGTTGCCGGCGCCGCTGTCGCGGGCGGTGGCGGGGCGGGGCGACTCAGGCGTAGGCGTCGACGGTCGCCGCGGCCGGCGAGCGTTCGACGGCGCCCACCAGGGCGATCAGGCGCCCGCCGACAGAGCGATCGGGCGGGGCGTCGCGCTGGCCGGCGTCCGCGCCCGCGCCACGGGGACCGTCGAGCGCCGGGTGCCCGTCCTCAGCGCCCGCCCGCGCAGGCTCTGCCTCGGTGTCGGCCTCGGTGCGTCGCTGCTCGGCCATCTCGGCCCTCGCCTCGGCCGCCATCGCGGCTGCCTGGGCCGCGACCCGGCGGTCCTGTGCCGAGGGCTCGGCCGGCGCCAGGGCGGCGCGCTGGATGGTCTGGGCCTTGCGCAAGGTCGCCTGCGGATCGCCGGGCACGGCGGAGGTATCGATATTGACGTGCCCGCCTACCGCGTATCGCTTGCCGTCCGGGCCGACGCGGAACTCGTACACCGGACCGCCGCGGGCGTGGCCACCGGCAGCCGCCATGTGCGCCATTTCGTGGGTGCGGACCTCGCGATCGGTGCGGACCAGCTCGCGCACTTCCCGTGACTCGGGGCTGTTCGGGTCCTCGAGCGCGGCGCGCCGTTGCGCGGCCGGCGAGTTCGGCTGCGCATCCCGCGCCTGCGTAGCTGCCCGGGCGCCGTCTGGCGTGCCTGTCTCGCGCCCGGGCGGTCCGTCGCCCTCGGTCGCGATACCCGGGGCCGCCCGGTCCAGCGGGGACGCTGCAGGCGCGCCCCTGCCGGTGCGCGCACCGG
>JBFJWO010000143.1:0-10542 GCA_041623575.1 Gammaproteobacteria bacterium | reverse complement strand
GATCGCGCACGACCCGCCGCGGGCCCAACGGTTCGACTTGGCGGGTGCGAGCAACAGCGCGCGGTTACTCGCGGCGATGGCGGGGAGTGGCGCCTGAACCCGTGGTGCGCCCTCGGCGGGGAGCTCGAGCGCTGGGCCGACGCGGGCGCGACGGCCACGCTGTGGTGGCGCGACGACGACGCGGTAACCGACACGCCCGCCCTGCGTCACCTGTTGCGCGTCACGCTGGACGGGGGCGTGCGTCCCGCGCTCGCGGTGATTCCCGCGAGCGCCGACGTCGCGCTGGTCGAAGCGCTGGACCGGGCGGCCGTCGACGTCTTGCAGCACGGCTACCGTCACTCGAATCACGCCCCGCCGGATCAAAAGAAAGCCGAATTCGGGCCGCACCGGCCGGCCGCGGTGATGGACGAGGAGTTGCGCGACGGGGCCGCGCGGCTGCAGGCGTTGTTCGCCGGGTCGGGCAGCCGGGCGCTGGCGGTGCTGGTGCCGCCGTGGAACCGGATCGACCCGGCGCTCGTCTCGCGCCTGACGACGCTCGGCTATCGCGGGCTGTCGGCATTTGCCGCGCGCGCCCGTGCCCGGGACGCCTCCGGCCTGCGCCACCTCAATACACACGTCGACCCCATCGCCTGGCACGCGGGCCGGTGCTTCGCCGGCGAGCGCCCGGTGCTGGCGCAACTGCTCGACCACCTCGCCGCGCGCCGTGAGGGCAGGGTCGACGTCGGCGAGCCGACCGGGCTGCTCACCCACCACCTCGTTCACGACCCGCGGTGCTGGGCTTTCTGCGAACGCCTGCTGGGCGTCACGGCCGCTCACCGCGCGGTGCGCTGGCTGAGTGGCGCGGAGGTCTTTGCGGGCCCGGAGGGGACGAGCGGTCGATGACGACCAAAAAAAAGCCGCCCCGGAGGGCGGCTTCGCGAGCTTGCGCGGGCGCGGGGGCTATTTCATCCAGGACTGCCAGCGTGCCTTGTTGTCGGCCAGCCACTTGTCCGCGGCCTCCTCGGGTTCCATGCCGTCGATGTCGGCCAGCTTGGACATGACCGCGATGTCGAGGTTGGAGAAGTCGATGTTCTTGACGATGGCGTAGGCGCCGGGCCATTTGTCGGGCATGCCTTTCCACACGCCGATCTTCAGGTAGCCGTCTTTCGGGTTGCCGCAGTCGTGGGTGAGCTCCTTGTTCACGCCCCAGGCCGGATCTTCGCGGCAGCCCTCGGCATACTCGGGAAACTCGATGAACTTGCCGTCGTACACCGCTTCGATGAAGTTCGGGGTCCAGTTGAACAGCACGATCGGGGCCTTGCGCTTGGAGGCCGACTCGAGTTCGGCCCACAGGGCGGCGGCGGAGCCCGCGTTGACGACCTCGAATTTCATGCCGAGACCTTCCACGCGTTCGGCGTCTTTCTTGAGCCAGTCGACCGGGCCGGCCAGGAAGCGCCCGTTGGGTTGGGTCTCGGGCGTGGAGAACTGCGCGGCGCAGGCGTCGAGCGCTTTCCAGTCGGGCAGACCCGGGCACAGTTCCTCGACGTAAGCCGGATACCACCACTCCTCGCGGGTCTTGGCGGCATGGGTCTTGGCGTCGATCACGCAACCCTCGGCGACGACTTTTTCGAACGCGACGCCGAAAGCGCCCTGCCAGACCTCGTGCACCAGGTCGATGTCGCCCTCGCACATCGAGGTGTAGACCACCTGGCTGTCCGAGGAGATGAACTCGGTCTTGTAGCCGGCCTCGTTGAGGATCTTGCCGACGATGTGGGCGCCGACGATCTGGCTGGACCAGTTGTGGATCGGTATCTTGATCGGGTCGCTCGATTCGGCGGCCCAGGCCGTGCCGGACAGGGCGATGGCCGCCGCCAGCAGGGGTGTGGTAAGCGCTTTCTTGATGTGCATGGCTCCTCTCCGAGCGCCTGCGCGCGGGCGAGGACGTGCCGCCCGGCGGAGGCGGGCACATCGTGGCCGTGCGCGACGTCAGTCTCGAGGTCATGCCCGGCGAGATCCTGGTGATCATGGGGCTGAGCGGCTCGGGCAAGTCCACCCTGGTGCGCTGCCTGTCGCGCCTATCGAGCCCACCGCGGGTGAGGTGCTGCTCGACGGGCAGGACCTGCTGCGTGCCGACCCGCGCGAGATGATCGAGATCCGCCGCCACAAGATGGGCATGGTGTTTCAGCATTTCGCGCTGCTGCCGCACCGCACCGTGATCGAGAACGTCGCCTTCCCGCTCGAGGTGCAGGGCATCGACAAGCGGGCGCGCCGCGCGCGCGCCGCCGAGGTGATCGACCTGGTCGGCCTGCAGGGGCGCGAGCGTTACTACCCGCACGAGTTGTCGGGCGGCCAGCAACAGCGCGTCGGCATCGCGCGCTCGCTGGCGGTCGAGCCCGACATCTGGTTCCTCGACGAACCGTTCTCGGCACTCGACCCGCTGATCCGCCGCGAGATGCAGGACGAGTTCCTGCGCCTGCAGAACATGCTGCACAAGACCATCGTGTTCATCACCCACGACTTCGACGAGGCCATCCGGCTGGCGGACCGGATCGCGATCATGAAAGACGGCCTGGTCGAGCAGGTCGGCACCGCGCAGGCCCTGATCAGCGACCCCGCGACCGCGTACGTGGCGGAGTTCACGCAGCACGTGGCGCGCGAGAAGCTGCTGCTGGTGGAAAGCGTCATGGAACGCGCGGACGGCACGACGCCCGGCCAGCGTACGGTGCGCGCGGCCGATCGCATCGCCAACGTGGCCGCCGCGATCCTGCTGAGCGACCAACCGGTCGCCGTCCTCGATGCCGAGCGCCGGGTGGTCGGTCGCGTGCGCCGCGAGAACGTGGTCGAGGCGCTCTACGGGCGGGCCGGTGAGTAGCGCCGCCTCGTCGGTCGCCGTCGGCGGCGACGCCGGGACGCACCGCGAGGTCGCACGCTGGCGTGCCCCGGCCGTGGTGCTCGGACCGTTCGCCCTGATCCTGCTCGTGCGCGAGTCGCTGCCGCCGTGGCTGCTCACCCCGCCGGCGAGCTGGACCCTGCCGTTCGTCGACTGGATCAACGCCGCGGTCAAGTTCCTCTCGCGCGAGCAATTGTTCGGCCTGTTCACGTTCAAGGACGTCACGCGGGCGATCGGCCGCGGCATCGAGTGGCCGCTGGATTTCATGGAAGGGGTGTTGATCTCCGGCTTCGAGGGGGTCGGCATCGCGCCCGCGCCATGGCTCATGGTGGCCGGGCTGGCCGCGGTGTGGGGCTGGTACCTGCGCGGCTGGCGACTGTCGTTGCTGGCCGGCAGCTGCATCGCCTACGTGGCGCTGTTCGGCAAGTGGAAGCTGTCGATGATCACGCTCTCGGCGGTGCTGGTGGCGGCGCCCGTCGCCGGGATGCTCGGGCTGCTGGTCGGCATCCTGGCGGTCAAGTGGCGGGCCTTCGAGCGCGTGCTGTGGCCGCTGCTGAACGTGATGCAGTCGCTGCCGCACTTCTCCTACCTGATCCCGGTGGCGGTGTTCATCGGGGTCAGTCACCGCGCCGGGGCCATTGCCACGATTCTGTTCGCGCTGCCGCCGATGGCGCGCCTGACCATCCTCGGCCTGCGCGGGGTCGGCGCCGAGGTGCGCGAGGCGGGGGTCATGGCCGGGTGCACGCCGTGGCAGATGTTGTGGAAAGTCGAGGTGCCCGCCGCGCGCCCGACCCTGATGATCGGCGTCAACCAGGTGATCATGCAGTGCCTGGCGATGGTGGTCATCGCCTCGTTCATCGGCGCCAAGGGACTCGGTCACGACCTGCTGTTTCGCCTGCAATCGCTGCGCATCGGCCAGGCGCTGGAGATCGGTGTGGCCATCGTGTTCATCGCGGTCACCCTCGACGGTTGAGCCAGGCCTGGGCGGCGCGCCAGCCCGAGCACCAGCGCGAAGGGCCGTGGTGGGCGGTGCACCCGTTCCTTGCCGCCGCCGCCGCGGTGGTGCTGGCCTCGACGGTGCTGGCGCTGATCACGCCGGCGGCCGCGCAACTGCCGAAGGAGTTGACCATCACCACCGCACCGGTGTGGGACGCGCTGGTCGACTGGGTGACCGTGAACCTGTACGACCCGCTCAACCTGTTTCGCGACGGGTTGCTCATCCACGTCCTGATTCCGTTGCGCGACGCATTCCAGTGGCTGCCCTGGCTGGCGGTGATGGCGCTGTGTGCCGGCGCCGGCTGGGTGCTGGGCGGCCTGCGTCTCACGCTGCTGGTGAGCGTTCGTCGCCTTCATCGCGCTGTCCGGATTCTGGGAACGCGCGCTGGTCACGACCTACATGGTGTTCTTCTCGGTGCTGGTGTGCATCACCACCGGCCTGCCGGTCGGCATCTGGGCCTCGCGACGCGAGTGGCGCACCGCCTTCATGCAGTTCGTCTGTGACACCTTCCAGACTTTTCCCTCGTTCATCTACCTGATCCCGGTGATCATGCTGTTCCGGGTCGGTGACGTCGCCGCGATCGCCGCGATCGTCGTCTACGCCAGCATTCCCGCGGTCCGTTACACCATGCTCGGCCTGCGCGGCGTGCCGAACGAGATCGTCGAGGCGGCCATCACCTCGGGTTGCACGCCCCGCCAGGTGCTGTGGAAAGTGCGCGTCCCGCTGGCCTTTCCCGAGATCATGCTGGGTATCAACCAGACGATCATGTTCGCGTTGTTCATGGTCATCATCGCCGCGTTCATCGGTACCCGGGACCTCGGCCAGGAGATCTTTCGCTCGCTCACTTTCAACGACGCCGGCAAGGGGCTGGTGGTGGGCTTGTGCGTGGCCTTCATCGGGCTGACCGCCGATCGGCTGATCACCGCCTGGGCCACCCGCCGCAAGCAGGTGCTGGGGCTCGCTTGACGAGGTCGCGGCGCGCGCCCGCGGGCGCCGCCGCGGGTCAACGGGCCAGCGTGACGTTGAGCCGCGCGATCGCCAGCCGGCCCGGCGGGTGCCAGACGAGCACCTGGGCGGCGTCCCAGCGGAGCTTGTCCGGCGGCGGTGCGCGCAGGTCCCAGCCGCTCGCGAGCGCGTAGGCCGCCCGAATCACGCCCTTGTGGGTCACGGCGGCCACGCCCGCCGCGGGTGCGCGCTGTGCGGTGTCCGCGCACCAGTCGAGCAAGCGCAAACCCACCTCGCGAGGGCTCTCGCCGCCGGGCGGGCGGAAATCGAGCCCGCGCCGTTCGTTGTCGGCGAGCGCCTCGCCGAGCTCGCGGCGCAGGTCCTCGAGGCGGTGGCCTTCCCAGGCACCCCAACGCATCTCGGCCAGGCGTTCGTCGGCAGGCGGCTCGCCCAGGCCGAGCAGCCGGGCGGTCTCACGGGCGCGGGTGAGCGGGCTCGAATACCAGGCGCAGTCGCGCCAGGCCGCGTCGAGCCGCCAACCCTCGACCTGGCGGCGGCCACGGGCGCTCAGCCGGGTGTCGGTGCGGCCCTGGATGCGCCGCGCCGCATTCCATTCCGTCAGCCCGTGGCGCAGCAGCACCAGTCGCACGTCAGCCCAACCCGGCCAGGATGCGGGCCAACGTGGCCGAGGCGGCCGCCAGCGAGTGCTCCTCGCGCACGATCGCCAGCGCGTTCCTCGACAGGCGCGCGCGTGCGCGCGCGTCCGCCAGCAGCGAGCGCAACGCGGCCGCGAACGCCTCGGTGTCGCCGGGCGGCGCCAGCAGCCCGGTCAGCCCGTCGCGCACGATGCTCGCGACGCCCTCGGTGCGCCCGGCAACGACCGGCAGGCCGCACATCTGAGCCTCGAGCAACGCCATCCCGAAGGCCTCCCTGTGCGCCGGCCAGGCACAAAGATCGTAGTCCGGCAGCCGTCGCAGGACCTCTCGCGGTGTGTGCAGGCCGAGCAGCCGCACGTTCGAACCGAGCGGCTCGAACAGCCGCTCGACCTCGGGCCGGGCCGGGCCGTCGCCGATGACGTCGAGCCGCCAGTCGCCGCCCGGCAACAGCGACAAGGCGGCGGCGAGCTGGCGCAGCGACTCGACCTTGTCGCCGCTACGCAGCATCGCCACGGTGACGATACGCGGCACGCGGTTGGGGGCGCGGGCGTGCGGCAGCGGCGGCAGCTCGCGAAACGGCTTGAGCTCGTGCAGGCGCTGCGGTGCGATCTCACGCGCCAGCGCCGCACGGTCGCGTGGATTCATGCACACGACCGCGGCCGTCCCCCGCAACGCCTCGCGCGTCGCGCGATAGCCCTCGTCCCAGGGCCCGCCCTGTTGCCGTGGGGCCAGCGAGGCTTCGGCGACCAGGTACGGAATCCCCAGCGCGCGGCAGACCGGCGGGCCGATCCAGTCGGGTGCCTTGTGGTAGAGGTGATACGTGAACCAGGCATCGGGCGCCCGCTCCCGCCAGGTGCGCACGAGCTGCGCGGCCTCGCGCTCGCCGAGCGCCCGGATTGCCGCCTGGCGCCCGGCATCGCCACGCCCCTCCCAGCTGCGCAACAGGCTGGCCGCCAGCACCTCGCAGCCGGCGCCCTGCAGCGCCCTGGGGAACAGGCGCGCGAGTTCGCGATCGCCGGAGGGGCGAGGGTGGTTGGCTGCCTTCATGGGCGCGTAAAAGGCGATGCGCATCGCCGCGGGTGCGGTCTCAGACCGGCGCAGGAGCCGGGGTGCGCGGCTGCGCGGCGATCTCCGGTGCCGGCAGCAACCCGGACAAGCGGGCGATGCCGTCGGCATGCGAGAAGCGCTCGCGCACGCGGGTGAAACCCGCATCGGCCAGCCGGCGCCGAAGCTCGGGCTGGCCGATCAACTGCGCCATCGCTTCGGCCAGTGCGGCGGGGTCGCGCTCGCCCACCAGCTCGCCGGTGACGCCCTCGTCGATCAGTTCCGGGATGCCCGACACGCGGGTGGACAGGCAGGCCAGGCGCTGGCTCTGCGCCTCCATCAGCACGTTGGGCAGCCCGTCGCGATCGCCGTCGGCGGTGACCCGGCTCGGCAGCACGAACAGGTCCGCGTCGCGGTAACGCGCGAGCACTTCGGCCTGCGGCAGCGCGCCCAGCCACTCGATGCGCCGCTCGAGACCGAGCCGGGTCGCCAGCGCGGCAAGCGATTTCGACTGCTCGCCGCCGCCGACGTGGGTAAAGCGCCAGTGACAGTCGGCGGGTAGCCGGGCGAGTGCGTGCAGCAGGTCGTCGTAGCCCTTCTTGGGCACGGCGCGCCCGACGCTCAACAGGCGCACCGGTGCGCCGGGTGAACGGCCGTCGCGGGCCGAGTCGCGCACGCCGGGATCGTCGAACCGCGCGAAGTCGAGCCCGTGGTAGAGCAACTGCACGCGCTCGGGCGGGTCGCTCAGGGTACTCAGGAAATCGCGGTTGGCCCGCGTGCAGGTGACCAGCCAGCGGCACTCGGCGAGCTTTTCCGCGAGTTCCCAATGCGGCGTCGTCCACACGTCCTTGGCGTGCGCCGAGCAACTCCAGGGCAGGCCGGTGACGAGACTGGCGTAGCGCGCGACCGAGGCGGGCGTGTGCACGAAGTGCGCGTAAAGCCACTTGACCGAGGCCGGCAACTCGGCGGCGAGCACCAGCGCCTGGCCGAAGCGGCGCACGCGGTTCGGGGTCGGGTCACGCCGCAGGTCCCGCAGCCACTGTGCGCGGCAGCGCCGGTAGCCGGGCAAACGGCGCGCGCGGCGCCACGCGCGCCATACGCGCAGCGGTTCGCGATACAGGTACTCCGGCAGGTACGACACCAGTGCGCGGATCTCCCCGTGCACCGGGTGGCGGCGCCGGTCCGTGGGATGGCGCAGCGACACCAGCAGCAGTTCGTGCCCGCGCTGCTCCAGGGCGTGGATCTCCTGGGCGATGAAGGTCTCGGACAGGCGCGGGTAGCCCTTCAGAACGATGGCGAGGACGGGCGGGGAACGGTCGCGCTCGGTGTGTCGTGTAGCGTGCATAGCCTTGGGCGGCAAGTTACCATACCGGCGCTTCGGCCTGTACGGGGTTCGGCCGGGCCCGCAAGCCAGGCGCGCCGATGGAAAAATCAATATTCAAATACATCCTGAAGCACAGCCTGCGCGGGCAGATCGTGTTGCTGGCGGTCACCGCGGTGTCCATGCCGTTCGTGTACTTCTCGCTCGACGTGCCGAAGACCATCGTCAATCAGGCAATCGGCGGCGAGGGACTGCCGGCCAGCGTGTTCGGCATGGACATGGACCAGGTCACCTACCTGTTCGCCTTGTGCCTGCTGTTCCTGCTGCTGGTGCTGATCAACGGCGGCTTCAAGTACTACCTCAACGTGTACCGTGGCGTGCTCGGCGAGCGCATGCTCCGCCGCCTGCGCTACGAGTTGTACCAGCGCCTGCTGCGCTTCCCGCTGCCGCATTTCAAACGCGTCTCCTCCGGCGAGATCATCCCCATGCTGACCGCCGAGACCGAGCCCCTCGGCGGGTTCATCGGTGAGGCCTACTCGCTGCCCGCCTTCCAGGGCGGGCTGCTGCTGACGTACCTGTTCTTCATTTTCAACCAGGATCCTCTGCTCGGCGCCGCGGCCACGGCGCTGTACCCGTTCCAGCTCTACGTGATCCCCAAGTTGCAGCGGCGCGTGAATCAGCTTGCCAAGCAACGGGTGCTGACCGCCCGGCAGCTCGCGAACCGCATCGGCGAGTCGGTCGCGGGCATGACCGAGATCCACGCCAACGACACCAGTCACTTCGAGCGCGCCGACATCGCCGAGCGCCTCGGCAAGATCTTCGAGATCCGATTCCAGATCTATCGCAAGAAGTTCTTCATCAAGTTCCTGAACAACTTTCTCGCCCAGGTGACGCCGTTCTTCTTTTACTCGGCGGGCGGCTATTTCGTCATCAAGGGCGAGCTGTCGCTGGGCGCGCTGGTCGCGGTGCTGGCCGCCTACAAGGACCTGGCCACACCCTGGAACGAGTTGCTGAAGTTCTACCAGACGATGGAAGACGTGCGCGTCAAGTACGCGCAGATCATCGAGCAGTTCGACCCGCAGCAGATCCTGGACGCCGAACTGCTCGACCAGCGCCCCGCCGAGGTGCCGCCGCTCACCGGCGAGCTGATCGCCGGCAACGTGAGTTTCTCCGAGGACCAGCTCATCCGGCTGGTGGACGGTGCCAACCTGCAGATGCGCATGGACGAGCACATGCTGGTGCTGGGCGGCAACGGCAGCGGCCGCGACGAGTTGGGGCGCCTGCTGGCGCGCCTGGTGTTGCCGACCGGCGGGCGGCTGAGCATCGGCGAGCACAACGCCGGGGAGCTTCCCGAGGCGGTCACGGGGCGGCGCATCGGCTACGTCGGACAGAACGCCTACCTGCGCACGGGCAGCGTGCGCGACAATCTCTACTACGCGTTGAAGCACGTTCCGCGCGAGGCGACGGACGGCGAACCCGACGGCGAGCGGGCGCACCGCCTGACGGAGGCCCGGTTGTCGGGAAACTCCCCGCACGACCCGGCGGCGGACTGGATCGACTACGCCGCGGCGGGGGTCGACGACGCGGCGGCGCTGCAGGCACGCGTCATCGAGTTGCTGGGGGTGGTCGGGCTCGAAGAGGACATCTACCAGATGGGTCTGCGCAGCACCGTCGACCCGGCCGCGCGCGCCTCGCTCGCCGCCAGCATCCTCGAGGCCCGCCGGGGGCTGCAGGCGCAACTGGCCGCCGACCCGAAGCTCGCCGAACTGGTCGAGCCGTTCGACCAGGCGCGCTACAACCTCAATGCGACGGTCGCGGAGAACCTGCTGTTCGGCACGCCGCGCAGCGCCGACCTCGACCTCGACCAACTGGCCACCGACCCCTACATCGCGGCGACGCTCGGCCCGGAGTTCACCGCGGAGTTGCTCGAGATCGGGCGCAAGGTCGCCGAGACCATGGTGGACCTGTTCGCCGACCTGCCGCCGGGGCACGAGTTCTTCGAGCAGTTCTCGTTCATCAGCGCCGAGGACCTGCCCGAGTTCCAGCAGATGCTCGCGCGCATCGGCAGCCAGGGCATGGGGGCGTTGCAGCCCGATGCCCGGGCCCGGCTGCTGTCGCTCGCGTTCAAGCTCATTCCCACGCGCCATCGCCTGGGACTGATCGACGAGGGCGTGCAGGCGCGCACCCTGGCCGCGCGCGAGGCGCTGCGCGCCGATCCGCCGGCAGAGTTCCGCGCCAAGGTGTCGTTCTTCCGTGCCGATGAGTACAACGCCGAGACCACGTTGCTCGACAACATCCTGTTCGGCAAGCTGGCCTACGGGCACGCCCACGGACAGGCGCAGTTGAATGCCCTGGTCAATTCGGTTATCACGCAGTTCGGGCTGCGCAACGCGGTGCTCGAGGTGGGCCTGGACTACGAGGTCGGCATCGCCGGCGGGCGATTGTCGATGGAGCAGCGCCAGAAGATCGCGCTGGCGCGCGCTCTCCTCAAGCGTCCCGACCTGACGGTGGTGAACGACGCCACCAGCGCCCTCGACAGCGGCCAGGAACTGGAGCTGCTGCGCCGGGTGCGCGAGTACTGCGCCGGGCGGGCGCTGGTCTGGCTCTCCGGGCGCGAAGACCTGGCCGGCGAGTTCGACCGGGTGGTGGTGATGGAAAACGGCAAGATCGCCGAGCGCGAGGCCAGCTAGCTGCTCGTTCGGACAACGAG
>JBFJWO010000142.1:0-10559 GCA_041623575.1 Gammaproteobacteria bacterium | reverse complement strand
TACCGATTTGCGCTACGTGATGGACGCGGTGCGCACCATCCGCGGCGAGCTGGACGGCCGGTTGCCGCTGATCGGCTTCGCCGGCAGCCCCTGGACGCTCGCGACCTACATGGTCGAGGGCGGCAGCAGTCGGGACTTCCGGCACACCAAGTCGATGCTGTACGGCGCGCCGCAGACCGCCGAGCGGCTGCTGTCGACGCTCGCCGAATCGGTCTCGCTCTACCTGCGCGCGCAGGTGGCCGCCGGCGTGGACGTGGTGATGATCTTCGACACCTGGGGCGGCGTGCTGAGCGAGCGCCATTATCACCGCTTCTCGCTGGCGTACATGCAGCGGATCGTCGCGGACATCGCCGCGGCGACGCCGCAAGTGCCGGTGATCCTGTTCACCAAGGGCGGCGGGCAGTGGCTGGAGACCATCGCCGCCAGCGGCTGCGCCGGCGTCGGGCTCGACTGGACGGTGAACCTGGGCGAGGCGCGTCGCCGCGTCGGCACCCGGGTGGCGCTACAGGGCAACCTGGACCCTGCCGCGCTGCACGCACCCCCCGAGCAGATCGTGGCCGCCGTCGGCGAAGTGCTGGCGGACTATGGTCCCGGACCGGGGCACGTCTTCAACCTGGGCCACGGTATCGTCCAGCACGTCGACCCCGAACGGGTCGCGGTGCTGGTGGACGCGGTGCACTCGATCAGCGGCGAGCGCCACCGGGCGCACGGCGACGGCCAAGGCTGACCCCGACCGCCGTTCAGAACAACTGTTCGGGGCTGGTGGTCTGGGTGTCGGTGCTCGCGGCGGCGCCCGAGACCGGTGCGGTGCCCGCCACCGGGCCCGGCTGCGGGGCGTGCTCGACACGAAAGATCTCGAACATCCGGTCCGGGTTGTCGGCACGGGTGACCTCGCCCGACTTGCGGTCGATCAGCGCCGTGACCAGCCCGTCCGGGCGCCGGATGCGGTCCTCTTCCACACCGTCCAGCGCAACGCGCATGTAGTCGATCCAGATCGGCAGCGCCGCGCGCCCGCCGGTCTCCTTGTTGCCGAGCGGCACCTGGCTGTCATAGCCGAGCCAGGTGGTCGTGACCAGCGCGCCGTTGAAGCCCGAGAACCAGGTGTCGCGCTGGTCGTTGGTGGTGCCGGTCTTGCCGGCAATGTCGTCGCGCTTGAGCACGAGTGCGCGGCGCGCGGTACCCGAGCGGATCACGTCGCGCAGCATGCTGCGCATGATGAACGCGTTGCGCTCGTTGATCACGCGCGGGGCCGGGCGCGTCTGCGCATCCTCGGGCGTCAGCGCGGCCGTCGCCACCAGCGGGCTGAACACGGCGCCGCCCGGCTCGCCCTGGGCGGGCATGGGCTCGGCGCCGAGCGCCGGGCAGTCTGGGCACACCGTCACGTGGCGCGCGCCGTAGAGTATGTTGCCGTCGCCATCCTCGATGCGCTCGATGAAGTACGGCGTCACCAGGTAGCCGCCGTTGGCGAACACCGCGTAGGCGCGCGCAAGCTCGAGCGGCGAAACGCTGCCGCTGCCGAGCACCAGCGACAGATCGCGCGGTAACTGCTCGCGGCGAAAGCCGAACCGTTCGGCGTAGGCCAGTGCCGGGGCAACGCCGAGCGAGATCAGCACCCGCACCGAGACCAGGTTGCGCGATTTCACCAGCGCCTCGCGCAGGCGTGTCGGCCCGTAGAAGCGACCGCTGTAGTTCTCCGGGCGCCAGACGCCCTCGAGCGCCGGGTCGTTGAAGACGACCGGCGCGTCGTTGACCAGGGTCGCCGGCGTGAAGCCGTTCTCGAGCGCCGCCGAGTAGATGAACGGCTTGAAGTTCGAGCCCGGCTGGCGGAACGCCTGCACCGCCCGGTTGAACTTGCTGCGCGAGAAGCTGAACCCGCCGACCAGTGCCCGCACCGCGCCGCTGCCGGGATCGAGCGAGGCCAGCGCGCCCTCCACACGCGGCAACTGCACCAGCCGGGCACCCTTCGCGTCGGCCACGAGGTAGACGACGTCGCCGGGGGTGAACACCTGCTCGGCGGCCTCGGGCTCCGGCCCGAGCGTGCCCTCGGCGTCCAGGCGCGGGCGCGCCCACTTGAGCGACTCGAGGCCGAGGGTGAAGACCTTGCCCTCGGCGTCCACCGTCGCTGCACTGTCTCCCGCGGCTGCCGTGACCAGGGCCGGGAAGGCGGGCTCGTAGGCCGGGTAGGCACGCAGTCGCTGGCGCAGTCGCTCGATCGCCTCGGCCGTCAGCGGATCGGCCTCGGCAGCGGCGCTGGCACCGGGAGGCACGAGCAGATTGTCCGGGGGGCCGCGGTAACCGTGACGCTCCTCGTAGTTGAACAGCCCGTTGCGCACGGCCAGGTTTGCGGCGCTCTGCATGCGCGGGTCGATGGTCGTGTAGACGCGGAAGCCGCCGGTATAGCCCACCTCTTCGCCGACCATCGCTACCACCTGTGCGCGGACCATCTCCGCGACGTACTGCGCATCGGCGACCGCGTTGACCGCGTAGCGGCGGGCGGATATCGGGGCGGCGACCGCCGCTGCGTGCTCGTCCCGGTCGATGAATCCCAGCGCCAGCATCCGTCCGAGCACGTAGTCACGGCGCTCGAGCGCCCGGGCGGGGTCGGCCAGCGGATTGTTGCGCGAAGGCGCCTTGGGCAGGCCGGCGATCATGGCGGCTTCCGCGAGCGTCAGCTCGTGCGGCGCCTTGCCGTAGTAGATCTGGGCAGCCGCGGCGACCCCGTAGGCCCGGTTACCCAGGTAGATCTTGTTCAGGTACAGCTCGAGGATCTCGTCCTTGTCCAGGCGCCGCTCGATCTGCAGGGCCAGCAGGATCTCCTTGAGCTTGCGGGTGTAGGTCTTTTCCGGCGTCAGGAAGAAATTGCGCGCCACCTGCATGGTGATGGTGCTGCCGCCCTGCTCCTTGCGCCCGGTGGTCAGCAGGGTGATCGCGGCGCGTACCAGCCCCTGGTAGTCGACCCCCGGATGGTCGCGGAAGCGGTCGTCCTCGGCGGCGATGAACGCATTCAGCAGCGTGGGGGGCGCATCCGCCACCGCCAGCGGCTCCCTGCGTTTCTCGCCGAACTCGGCCAGCAGGCCGCCGTCCCGGGCATAGACCCGCAGCGGAACCTGCAGGCGCACGTCCCGCAGGCTCTCGATCGAGGGCAATTCGGGCAACAGGGCGAAATAGATCCACGCCGCCGCGCCGGCCACCGCCAGGGTGCCGACCAGCGCCAGCGCGAGCATGAAATTCACGAATTTGAGCAGTACCGCACGGCCTCGCATGCAATTTGTCCTATAAATTACAAGGTCCGGTTCTGGAGACCGGCTGTACCCCATGAAGCCATCGAGCCGAATCCGGGCCGCTCAATTGGCGCCCCGGAGCGGTACGGATCGGCTTCGCCGGCTGACGGAACTCGCGCCGGAGACGAACAACCGGCACGATAGGGCCGTGCAGTATATAAGGAGTACGGGACCGGCGCGACTGGTGGTAGTGTTAGGCCAGCACTTTTATGTACTTGCGCCTAGTATTTAACCCATATTAACATCTATCCTCGCTAACTTCCGGGTATTTCTGTGATTTTCAAATCAAAGCAAGCACCTATCGTGGGCCTGGACATCAGCTCCACATCGGTCAAGCTGCTGGAGTTATCGAAAACCTCGGACGGCTACCGCGTCGAGAGCCATGCCGTGGAGCCGATGCCTGCCGACGCAGTGACCGAAAAGAACATCCAGGACGTCGAGGCGGTGGGCGAATGCATCCGCCGCGCCGTCAAGAAATCCGGCACCAAGGCCAAGAACGCGGCCGTCGCGGTGGCCGGCTCGCACGTCATCACCAAGGTGATCACCATGCCGGCCGCGCTGAACGAGAGCGACATGGAGACCCAGATCCAGCTCGAGGCCGACCAGTACATCCCCTACCCGCTCGACGAGATCAACCTCGATTTCGAAGTGCTGGGCCCCACTGCCAACGCGCCCGACACGGTGGACGTGCTGCTCGCCGCCTCGAAGAGCGAGAACGTCGAGATGCGCACCGCCGCCAGCGAGATCGGCGGACTGGCGGCCAAGGTCGTCGACGTCGAGCCCTACACCATCGAGCACGCCTTCGAGACCATCACCGAGCAGCTGCCCGACAACGGCGTCGAGAAGACCGTCGCCGTGCTGGACATCGGCGCGACCATGACCAGCCTCAACGTGATGCGCGACGGGCGATTGATCTACACTCGCGAGCAGCCTTTCGGCGGCAAGCAACTGACCGAGGAGATCATGCGCCGCTACGGCCTGTCGTACGAAGACGCCGGGCGCGTGAAGCGCGAAGGCGGGTTGCCGGACAACTACGAGCCGGAAGTGCTCGAACCGTTCAAGAGCACCATGGCGCAGCAGGTCAGCCGCTTCCTGCAGTTCTTTTTCTCCGCCGGCGATTACGACGCGGTGGACGTGATCGCGCTGGCCGGCGGCTGCGCGTCGATCCCGGGCATCGACGAGTTCATCGAAGCGCACATCGGAACTAGCACGATTATTGCTAACCCCTTTGCCTCCATGCCGCTCGCCTCGCGGGTGCAGCGGCAACGGCTCAATGCGGATGCCCCCGCCATGATGATTTCCTGTGGACTGGCACTGAGAAGTTTCGACTAATGGCTCGAATCAACCTACTCCCGTGGCGCGAGGAACTGCGCAATCAGCAGAACCAGCAGTTCGTCAGCCGCATGATCCTCTCCGCGATCCTGACCGCGGTCGTGGTGTTCTACACCTGGTACCACGTCGGCACCCTGATCGACTACCAGAACGCCCGTAACCGCTACCTGCAGACCGAGATATTGACCCTGCAGGCGCAGTTGCAGGAGATCAAGGAGCTCGAATCGACCAAGGAAAGGCTGCTCGCGCGCATGGACGTGATCCAGACCCTGCAGACGCGGCGCCCGCAGGTCGTGCACCTGTTCCACGAGCTGGCCAGCACCCTGCCGGACGGGGTGTATCTCAGCGCGATCAAACAGACCCAGAACGCCGTCACCCTGGAGGGGCTCGCCGAGTCGAACGCCCGGGTGTCGGCCTACATGCGCAACCTCGATGCGTCGAACTGGCTGCGCAACCCGCGGCTCGAGATCATCGCGGCCACCGAGGAGGACCGCGTCAGCACCTTCAAACTGCACCTGAACCAGACGACGCCCAAGGAAGAGGAAGACATACGGCGCAAGAAGGAACAGCAGCGGCAGCAGGGGAGTTAGACGATGGACCTCAAGCAAGCGATCGAAGACCTCAACAACCTCGATCTCGAGGACCTCAAGCGAATCGGTACGGCGCCGACGCCGGTACGCGTGTTCGTGATCGTGCTGGTGTGCGTGCTGGTGGCGGGTCTCGGCGCCTGGGGCCTGATCCTGCCGCGGGTCGAGCAACTGGAATCGGCCGAGCGTCAGGAGCCGGAACTCAAGCGCCAGTTCGACAACGTGCAGAACAAGGCCGCGAACCTCGGCGCGTACAAGGCGCAACTCGAGGAGATGCGCCGCTCGTTCGGCGCGATGCTGCGCCAGTTGCCCGACACCACCGACATCGAGAGCCTGCTGGTGGACCTGTCCCAGACCAGCGTCGCGAGCGGGCTCGACGTGGCGTTCTTCAAGCCGGAATCGGAGATCGCCAAGGAGTTCTACGCCGAGTACCCGATCAAGCTCAGCGTCACCGGCAAGTATCACGAGTTCGGCCGCTTCATCAGCGGGCTGGCCGCCCTGCCGCGCATCGTGACCTTGCAGGACATCGATATCAAGGCACTGGACCAGGCGAACCCGGGCGGCGAGCTCAAGATGGATCTCACGGCGGTCACCTACCGCTATCTCGATGAGGAGGAGATCGAGGCGCAGGAAGCGCAGCAAAGGCAGGGCCGCTGACCATGCGCAGCAACGTCTCGGTAAGACCGCTGCTCGGCGCCGCGCTGGCCCTGGCGCTCGGCGGATGCGCGGGCGACCTGAACGACCTGCAGCAGTTCGTGCAGGCGACCAAGCAGAAGCACTCGGGCTCTGTCGAACCGCTGCCGCAGTTCGAGCCCTACCAGAACTTCGAGTACGAACCCGCCAACCTGCGCGACCCGTTCGCCTCGACGCCGGACCTCGGGCCGAGCGAACCCTCGGCGGTAGCGACCAACACCGGCAGCGGGCTGGCGCCCGACCAGACACGGCGGCGCGAGCCGCTGGAGTTCTTCCCGCTGGACACGCTGTCGATGGTCGGCGTGCTGGAGCAGAACCAGGTCACCTGGGGCCTGATCCAGGCGGGCGACGGCACGATTCATCGCGTGCTGGAAGGTAATTACGCGGGCGAGAACTTCGGACAGATCACCCGCATCACCGAGGAGCGGATCAACATCCTCGAAATCGTACCGGACGGCCTGGGGGCCTGGGTTGAGCGAGAAGCCTCCCTGGTGCTTGGCGAACAATAGATCGGAGCAAGCTAATGCAACCTGCAGTTACACGGAACGGCCGAACCTCCAACGCGGCCCTGGCCGGGCTGGTACTCGCGGCGGCGTTGCTCGGCATCACCGCACCCGCTATCGCGCAACAAGGCCAACCGAACGCCCTGAACTCGGTCTCCTTCACAACGCTGCCGGGCAATCGCCTGCAGATTGCGCTCAACATGGCTGCACCCCCGCCGCAGCCGCAGACGTTCACCATCGACAACCCGGCGCGCATTGCCGTCGACCTGCCGAACACCACCAACAACCTCACCTCGCGGGTGGTCCCGATCGGCGTCGGCATCGCCCGCTCGATCAGCACCGCCGAGGCCCAGGGCCGCACGCGCGTGGTGTTGAACCTGGCCTCGCTCGCGCCGTTCCAGGTCAACGCCGAGGGCAACACGCTCTACCTCACGCTCGATGCACAGTCGAGCGTCAGCGGCACGCTCGCCAAGACCACCGAGGACACCATCCTCGGGGCCGACGCGACCCAGCCCGACTCGTCCGCCAGAGCGCTGGTCGACGTGGACTTCCGGCGCGGCGAGAACGGCGAGGGCCGGGTGATCGTGACCCTCTCCGACCCTTCCATCCCGATGGACATCAACGAGGAAGGCGGCCGCGTGCTGGTCGACTTCCTCGACGTGGAAACGCCCGACAAGCTCATCCGGCGCCTCGACGTGCTGGATTTCGCGACCCCGGTCAAACACGTCGACACCATCCGCAACGGGCGCAATGCGCGGTTGATCATCGCGCCGGTCAACTTCGAGTTCGAACAGCTCGCCTACCAGTCGGACAACGTGTTCACCATCGAGATCAAGCCGATCTCCAAGGAAGTGCAGGAGGAGCAGATCCGGGAACGATTCGGCTACACGGGTGAGCGCCTGTCGCTGAATTTCCAGGACATCGAAGTGCGTTCGGTGCTGCAGTTGCTCGCCGATTTCACCGGCATCAACATCGTGGTCAGCGACACCGTCACCGGCCGGGTGACGCTGCGCCTGAAGAACGTGCCCTGGGACCAGGCGCTCGACATCATCCTCAAGACCAAGGCGCTGGCCATGCGCAAGAACGGCAACATCATCCTGGTGGCGCCGACCGAAGAGCTGGCCGCGCGCGAGAAACTCGAGCTCGAAGCCCTGCAGCAGGTCGAGGAGCTGGCGCCGCTGCGCACCGAGATGATCCAGGTGAACTACGCCAAGGCCGCCGAGATCCAGGACATCCTGAGCGGCAGCGACGCCAGCCTGCTCTCCGAGCGCGGCACGGTGACCACCGACGAGCGTACCAACACCCTGCTCGTGCAGGACACCGAGGAGAAGCTGAACGACATCCGTGCGCTGGTCACGCGCCTCGACGTCCCGGTCCGCCAGGTGCTGATCGAATCGCGCATCGTGATCGCCAACGACGACTTCAACAAGGAACTCGGCGCCCGCTTCGGCGTGACCGGGACCTCCGACTCCGGCTTGCGCGCCGCGGACGGCAACGGCATCGTGAGCTCGGGCAACCTCAATGCCACCACGCAGTTCCTGAACGGCGACGACATCGAGGCGCCCGATCGCTGGAACGTCAACCTGCCGGCCACCAACGCCACCGGGTCGTTCGCGCTGGCGCTGGCGCGCCTGCCCTTCGGCACCCTGCTGGAGCTCGAGCTCTCGGCGATGCAGGCCGAGGGACAGGGCGAGGTGGTGTCCAGCCCGCGCGTGATCACGGCCAACCAGCGCGAGGCGCTGATCGAGCAGGGCGTGGAAATCCCCTACCTCGAGGCCTCCTCCAGCGGTGCGGCGACCATCGCCTTCAGAAAGGCCGTGCTGGCGCTGAAGGTGACCCCGCAGATCACGCCCGACGAACGCATCATCATGGACCTGGTGGTGAACAACGACACGGTCGGCGAGCGCTTCGGCAGCGGCGCGCTGGACGTACCCAGTATCGACACCCGCGAAGTCAGCACCCAGGTGCTGGTCAACAACGGCGAGACGGTGGTGCTCGGCGGCGTCTACCAGCAGGTGACCCGCAATGAGGTCAACCGCGTGCCGTTCTTCTCCGACCTGCCGCTGGTCGGGCGGCTGTTCACCAACACCGAGGTCGAGGACGACAAGACCGAGCTGCTGGTGTTCATCACGCCCAAGATCATCAAGGAGACCATCGGCGCCGGCAACTTCTGAGACGGCTTGCGACCGCGCGCGCCCGCTGTTGCGGGGCGCGCGTCGAGGCTCCAATATAGCCTGCGTGAGTCAGGCCAACATCATCCTCATCGGCCCCATGGGCGCGGGCAAGACCACCATCGGCCGGCAGCTGGCCCGGCGCCTCGAGCGCGAGTTCTTCGACAGCGACCGCGAAATCGAGCGGAGCGCCGGCGTGGACATCCCGACCATCTTCGAGTTCGAGGGCGAGCCCGGGTTTCGCGAACGCGAATCGCGGGCGCTGCGCAAGCTGGCCGCGCACGAGCGCATCGTGATGGCCACCGGTGGCGGTGCGGTGCTGGCGCCGGAGAACCGGGCGCTGCTGGCCCGCTCCGGGCGCGTGGTCTATCTCGTCACCGGCGTCGACGAGCAGTTGCGGCGCACCGATCGCGACCGCAATCGACCGCTGCTGCAGACCGACCAGCCGCGCCTCGCGCTCGAAGCGCTGGCGGCGGAGCGCAACCCGCTCTACAGGGGCCTGGCGGACATCGAGGTCTGCACCGAGCGGCGCAACGTGCGCAGCGTCGTGAATCAGTTGCTCAAGGAACTGCGCGCCCTGCGGGTACAATAGCCGGATTCCCCAACCGCGAAGCTCGCATCGTGATCAGCTACACCGTCGAACTGGGCAGGCGCAGCTACCCGATCCACATCGGCGCCGGCCTGCTCGAACGGCGCGACCTGCTGGCGCCGCACATCGCCGGGCGCGCGCTGGTGGTGTGCGCCGAGCCGCTCGCCGAACTCTACCTGGCGCGCGCCTGTGCGGCCCTGGGCGACGTAGAGCACCGCTCCCTGGTGCTGCCCGACGGCGAGGGCGTCAAGACGCTCGATACCGTGAACACCGTTTTCGACTGCCTGCTGGAGCACCGCTTCGACCGCCACAGCACGCTGGTCGCACTCGGCGGCGGGGTGGTCGGCGACATCACCGGCTTCGCCGCCGCCTGCTACCAGCGTGGCGTGCCCTTCGTGCAGATACCGACCACCCTGCTGGCACAGGTGGATTCGTCCGTGGGCGGCAAGACCGGCGTCAATCACCCCCTCGGCAAGAACATGATCGGCGCCTTCCACCAGCCGGCCTGCGTGCTGGCCGACGTCTCGACGCTCGAGACCCTGGCGCCGCGCGAGTTCCGCTCGGGGCTGGCAGAGGTGATCAAGTACGGCCTGATCGCCGACGGCGAGTTCTTCGCCTGGCTCGAGTCCAATACGGATGCGCTGCTCGCCCGCGACGAGCAGGCGCTGGTCTACGCCATCGCCCGCTCCTGCGCGATCAAGGCCGAGATCGTGGCAGGCGACGAGCGCGAGCAGGGCCGACGCGCGATTCTCAACTACGGCCACACCTTCGGTCACGCGATCGAGACCGAGACCGGTTATGGCACTTGGGCCCACGGCGAGGCCGTCGCAGCCGGCATGTGCATGGCCGCCGCTCTCTCGCACCGCCTGGGCTGGCTCGACGAGACCGGGCACGCGCGGGTGCTCGACCTGGTGGCGCGGTGCGACCTGCCGGTGGCGCCGCCGCAGATCTCGGCCGAACGTTTTCTCGAGCACATGTCGCGGGACAAGAAGGCGCGAGGCGGACGCATCGTCCTGGTGCTGCTGCGCGGGATCGGCGCGGCGAGCGTCACAAGCGACTACCCCCGGGCCACGCTCACCGACCTGCTCGAGCAGCAGCAACCCGCGGCCAGTGCCAGCTGACGCGCGCGCCGTCGCCGCCATGGACTGCGGCCGATCAGCCCGGGGCGCCGCCGCGATGCGCCCGCGCCGAACGCCGTGAGCGCGCTGCTGAAGCCGGCAGCGCTGGCGGCGCTGGGCGTGGAGGAGCAACCCTTCTCGGCACCGGGCGAGGACTCGCTCTACAGCGACGAAACGCTGGATGTGCAGGTGCGCATGCTGCGTCACAACCTGCAGTACAGCACCATGCTGCAGGTCCTGTGCGGCCCGCCCGGGGCCGGCAAGACTACCCTGGTCATCCGCCTG
>JBFJWO010000141.1:0-10582 GCA_041623575.1 Gammaproteobacteria bacterium | reverse complement strand
GTGATGGTGTACGACCTCGACAGCGGGCAGCCGCGTCGGGTCCAGGGCGGCGGCGCGGCAGCACGCGTGCGCTTCTCTCCGGACGGCCGCTGGCTCGCCGTCGGCGGCGATCTCGGCTCGCTGGCGCTGCACGCGATGCGCCCCCGCGACAAGGCGCCGGAACTGCCGAGAGGCGGCGCCGGGTCGGTCGTGGCTCTCGCGTTCGCCGACGGCGGCAGGCGCCTGTTCGTCGCCTGGTCGCTCGGGCGCATCGACATCTTCGATCTCGAACAAGGCCGCCGCAGCGACTGGATTGCAACCCTCGATCACGGTCTGGTGGAATCGATGGTGGTGGCCGCCGGCGGCCACATGCTGGTCACCGCGCACGCCGACGGGGCCGTCGTGCGCTGGGTGCACGACGATGAAGGGCGGCGCTGGGACGCGACCGAGCTGTACCGCCACGCCTCGGCACCTGCCGGCATGGCACTGCTGGACGCGGGCACCCGGCTCGCGTCGGCGGACCGCGACGGGCGCATCTTCATCGCCCACGACCTGCATCTCACGCCGCCGGCACGCCTGCAGTGGCAGTCGCCGGTGCCCTTGCACGACGCCTGGCTCGACGCGTCGGCCGCGCGCATCGGCGTGCGCATCGGCGTGCGCACCGCGACCGGCGGGGGCTGGTTCGTCCCGGGTCGCGCGCAGCTCGACGACGCAGTGCCGGCGCCGACCCGCGCACCGGCAATCGGCCTGGGAAGCGAGGAGCTGGCGCGCCATGGCGAACGAGTGCTGCGCCGGCGCGACAACGAGGCCGTTCTCGGCGGCCCCGAAGAGCGGGTGCTGGCGGCGGGCGGCGCAGTCGCGGCGGCGGCGTTCGGGCCGGATGGGCGCGTGCTTTACACCCTGGTCGAGCGCCGCGTGCAGGCCTGGGACAGCGTGTCGGGGGCACGGCTCGGCAGCGCCATCGACGTCGGTGCGGGCGCCGCGGGCCTGGCCGCCAGCCCGGACGGACGCTGGCTGGCGGTGCTGCACGCGGCGCCCCTGCAGATCGGCAGGCTGGAGCGCGGCGTGCGTCGCCCCTCGCTCAGCGTGCTGGCGCTGCCGGACCTGCAACCGCGCGTGCAGCAGGTAGAACTGGCGCTCGACGACGCCGGGTTGTTCGGCCCGCAGGCGCTGTTCACACGAGACGGCACGCGGCTGTACCTGCACGGCGAGTCGACCGTAGCCGTCTTCGACCTCGGGGCGATGCAGCGCGTCGAAAGCCCGCTGCCGCTGGGCCGCGGGGTCCGCGTGCTCGGCTTGGCGGGTGGCGCGGAGCCCTTATGGCTGGCCGATGGACGCGGCGGACGCCTGCTGACGCTTGACCTGCGCGGCGACCGCCTCGCCGACTGGGCGTGCGCCCTGGCCCGCCGTGCCCTTTCGGCCGAGGAATGGACGCGCTACCTCGGCAGCGCGCGCACCTACGCGCCGCGCTGCCGAGGTAGCCCCTAGCCCGCATGGTTTGCAGCTTCTGCGCGCAC
Organism: Gammaproteobacteria bacterium; assembly: GCA_041623575.1. Lineage (GTDB taxonomy): Bacteria > Pseudomonadota > Gammaproteobacteria > JAHELT01 > JAHELT01 > JAHELT01. The sequence goes on along the minus strand of JBFJWO010000141.1, from coordinate 9,086 downwards.
TGCCTTCGCCCTGCGGCGACGGCGACAGGCCGACGCCGCACCGGGCGCGAGCAACCCACGGCTCTCGCGATTCGACCCCCAGGCTCGTCACGGGGCTGGTCGCGCTGCAATAGGCATGGAGGCGCACGGCATGCTTTTCCATCCGGCTGATGGGGGTCAGCTGCTGCGATAGATGTTCGGCTTGTCCTTGTTGAAGCCTGGGGTATAGAAATCATGCGGACTCAGTCCGTCGTCGTAGAGCATCGCAACCTTGCGGTCCATCCACGCTTCCACCGACATGGTGTTGCCGTACATGTCCTGCGCCTCTGCGACGAAACCCGCTCCGGAAACGCGGGCGACGTCCTGCTGCGACAGGCTGGTCATGCGGGCTTGATCCTGGTTTTTCATGATGGTTCTCCATGAGTAGGTAAGGCTGACTACCGGTACGGTTGTCCTTTCGGACATCCGACCGAACGCTGCATACGCAATCGGTTCAAGCACTTGCGTATGTCCCCAGTCTGGCATCGGCGTGGGTGCGATGCAGTGCGGAAATACCCGGGAAAAATGGCAACTATTCACACGTGGATGCGCCCGGACCTTCCCGCGCAGGGCAAGAAAAAACGCGCACCGGGGTGCGCGTTTTCGATCGGACGCGGCAGCGCTACTTCAGGCGCGGCGTCACGTTCTCGACGTCGATGCTGAGGCCGTTCGACTTCAGGTCGGTGGCGGTATACACCGCGGTGACGTTGAGCTCGACGTTGCTGACGATCTCCATGAAGCCGATGGTCAATGGCATCGGCGCAGTCGATGGCGCACCCAGCAGCATCTCGGTGATGCGGCAGCAGTCGTCCATGGTCGCGGAGTCGGCGGGCAGCTTGATGCGATCGCCCAGGCGGCGTTTGACCACGCGCGGTTCGCGCCCGAGCGCGGCGCCGGCGAACACCATCGGCATCAGCCACTTTTCGACCTCGGCATCGCGGCACTTGTGGTTGTGGATGTTGATTTCGGTCGCATAGATGCCGGGGCGCACCGGGGCGCACGCACACTCGCAGTCCTGCTGCACGCCGCAGACGAACTTGACGCTGTAGCTGAACCTGCATGCCGGGATGGTGATGCGGGTGGGCTTCTTCGCCACCACGGTGCCGTCGGCGACGACATGGAGCGCGCCGGCGAAGACCTTGTCCTCGGTGCCGCAGCGCACCTTCCCGGGCGCGAAGACGACATCGAACCTGAGCACGTGGTCCTTGTCTCCGGGCAGCGGCCCATAACCGCCGGCGGGATCGATCGAAACCACGAAGGGGGCGATGACGGCGTCGGGCACCAGGCTGACGTTGTCCACCGAACCGACCACGGCCTTGATCAGGTCGATGATGGTCTGCACGATCGACAGCGCATCGATGCCGGAGACGTGCTTGCCGCCGGTCGCGCTGGCGATGTTGCTGGCCTGGCCCGCAGCGCCGGCGGGGGCGCCGCAGGCGGCGTTGTAGTCGTCGGACAGCGGCACCGGATCGGCGTCGAGCGCGCCCGGCGTGCCGGTCGTGGTGCTGATGGCGACGACCGCGATGTCCTCGCCGACGAGCTTGTTGGTCACGCTCGCCTCGGTAATGGCGTACGGCAGGCCGGAGATGGCCTGGCACACCGGGTCGTGGGCGGGCGCGTCGCCGAACCAGACGATGATGCGCTTGGCGCCGGCGCGCCAGCCGATCGGGCCGCCTCCGGGCGGGACGGCGATCTGGTCGAGGGCGAAGAACTGCCCCTCCGGGGTATCGTCGCCGCCACTCGCAGTCCAGGCGTTGATCGCGGCGAGCACGCTGACCTCGTCGGTGGTGACGCTTTGCTGCGCCGCGAAGGCGTAGGGGTCCGAGGGGAAGTCCTTGTAGTTGCCGACGCCGTAGGCGAGGTCGAGGCCGAGACCGGCGAGGGCGCTGAGGATGTCGCCTGCGCCGGCCTTCACCGCGTCGATGATTTCGCCCATGCTGCCAGTGGTGTCGGCGAGGAAGTAGACGTCCGCCTTGGACACCGCGCCGCTCTTGGGAATCGTCACCGTGATCGTCTCCGCGAAGCGGTCGCATTCCTCCAGTCGCAGGTCGTTCTTCGCCGGGTCGAGCTTGATCTTGCGCGGCTCGAGCGCATCGGCCGGAATGGCGGTGAAGCCGGGCTTGAAGAAGGGCCGGCCCTCGGCAGCGCTCAGTTCGGCGCGGTCGAGCACGGCGCCCGACTCGTCGACGACGACGCTGACCGCCGGGTCGTTGACCCGGTCGGCGGCGGTTGCGGTGAACAGGAACACGCGCTTGCCGGTCGAGGGCACGATGTCCTCTGCCGTGTGCCTGAGCGCCGGTTGCCCGATATCGGCTTTTTCCGAGATGGCCTTGATTGCGGCGCGCTTCAGCGCCTCGGGGTCATATGCTTTCATGGCTTCAATCCTCTTTCACAGATTGGGTTTCAGTACGGCTTCGCCGCAATGCTTTCCACGTCGATCGACGTGGTCCCGCTGCCGGGGTCGGTCACCGTGTAGACGGCAGTCACGCCGAGTTCCACCAGGCTCGTGATCTCCAGCAGTCCGGTCGTCAGGGGCAACTGCCAGGTCGGCCTCGCCCCCATGGCCAATTCGAAAATCCGGCTGCAGTCGTCCATCGTTGCGCCGTGCGCCGGCAGGGTGAGCGTGTCTCGGCTCGTCGTCTGTGCCACCTCGGGGTCGCGACCGCGCACCGCGCCGGAGAGGATCAGCGGGATCAGGCGCTTGACGATGGGTGCCGGGCGGTCGCGGAAGTTGTGGATGGTGATGTCGGTCGCGTAACGGCCGGGGCGCACCGGCACGCATCCGCCGCATTCCTCTCCCTGCTCCCCACAGACGAACTTCACGCTATAGACATAGCGTCGCAGATCGCCCGGCGTGACCACCGCCGGCGGCCGTCCGGGTTGCACCAGGCCGACGCCGGGCAGATCGGCGGTGGCCGGGTCCCAGCACACCTTCACCCGATAGGCGCCGTTGCCGAGGTCGCTGGGCTCGCCGGCGAGCTCCGTGCCGGGCTGCGGCTGGATCTCGAAGGCGTCGGCGCGCCCGGGTCCGAGGTGATTGCCGTAGCGATCGCGCGGCGTGATCGTCAGCAGCAGGCATTCAGTGCCGCCGGGCCCGGGACCCAGCGGCGTGCTGCCGACATCGGTGCGTCCGGCATCGATGCCCACGGCCACCGAGAAACTCCAGGCGAGTTCGCGGGCGCCTTCGCAGCCGTCGTCGAAACTGGCCCTGGCGTGGAGCGTGTAGTGCCCCTCCACCGTCAGCTGCTCGGCCAGCGCGCGGCCGTATATGCCACCGGCCTCGAACAGCCCACCGGTGTCGGCCGGGCCGTCACCCAGGGTGAAGACCTGGTCGATATAGTCCACCACCGGCTTTCCGGTCGAGGCCTCGACAGCCTGCAGGCTTGCCTGCAGCGCCGCGATCGCATCGCCGTCGCGCACAGCCGGCGGTTGCAGCCCGGTTGTGGTGAGGACGTTGCCGATGCTGCGATCCGGTCGCGACAGGGTCAGCCTGATGTCGGCGTGCTGGGGCCAGCCGCCATCGTCGTAGCGCAGCATCAGCCGCGGGTTGATCGCGTCGCCCGTGTAGTAGCGCCGGCGTCGATCGCCGCCGGCGTGCAGCAGCCGCGGCCCCCCGCTGGGGATCACGTTCACGAAATAGCGCAGGGGCGGGGAAGGCGGCGGGAATTCGGTGCTGCCGCCGGGCCGGCGCACGCGCACCCGCCACTGGCCGCTGCGTTCGCCGCCGTGTGGCAGCGGCAGACGCAGGAAGCTCCAGGTGCGTCCGGTCGCCGCCTCCACGCCGGGCGCGGACTGCGTGACCACCGCCCCGCCGGGGCTGGTGATCTCGATGAGCAAGGCGGCGTCGGTGCGGTCCCAGCCGACGACTGCGGTGATCGCCTCCTCGGCGCAGACAGGGAACGCGATCGCTTCGCCGTCGGCGCCGGCGGCGAGCGCGAACTCGGGATCGAACAGGACGCCGGCCTCGAAGATGTTGCCGAAGGCCTGGGCGAAGAACTTCTCCAGCGCCAGGCCATTGCCGGCGCGCATGTAGAGGCCATCGTGGTCGGCCGCCAGCGCGGTGAGCAGATCCCCCTGCAGGTTGGCCTCGGTGCCGAAGCCGATCGCATGCACGGCGATGGCGCCGAGATCGTCCTCGACTTCGTCGATGAATCGCGGCGTGTTCTGCATGCCGTCGGTCAGCAGCAGGATCGAGCGCGGGTTCGCGCCCGGCGCCGGGAACTGCAGGCGCGCGGCGTCGAGGCCGTCGCCGATGCTGGTCGCCCCGCCCGGCGCCAGGCCCCCGACCGTACCGCCGGCATAGGGCGCCGCTCCGATCAGGGTGGTCTTGGTCGCGTTGGTGAGGTTGGCGATGCCGAAGTCGGCCGGCGAGGTCGCGGCGGTGGCGAAGGACACCAGGCCGAGGCGATTGCCGCCGCCGGCCTGCACCAGCTGCACGAACAGGGACACCGCATCGCGTGCGGCCTCGATCTTGCTGCGACCGCTGCCGTCGTCTTCCGACATGCTGCCGGAGCGGTCGAACACCACCATGACGTCACGCGTCAGTGGTGGCGGCGGTGCCGGCACGGTGTCGGTGAAGTAGGCGGCCGTGGGGTAATACGTGAGGGCCGAGCCCGCACAGGGATTGCCGTTGGAAAGAACGCCGACGATGCGCCCGGCGAGGTCGAACAGGCCCGAGCCCGAGCTGCCGCCGGAGACGTCGAAATCCGCCGGCACCCGAATCGCCAGCGCATTGCTGCTCGATACGGCGGCGAAGCCGGGGTGGGGAAGCGACAGCTTCTTCACCGCCCCATTGGGATGATGGATGCCGAAGACCTGCTCGCCCGCCGCGGGCACGTCGTGGCGCATCTGCAGCGCCGGGATGCCCGCGGGCGCGGTCGCGAGCTGCAGCAGGGCATAGTCGTGGGTGCCGTCCCAGCGCCGCTCGAGCAGCGCGCTGACCTTGTGGAAACGGGCGTTGTAGGCGGGGGGACGGTTGCCCGCGCAGTCGGTGGCGTAATCGAAGGTGATCGAGGCGGATTCGGCCTCTTCCACGGTGATGCAGTGACCGGCGGTGATGACCTTGTCTGCGTCGACCAGGCTCACCGTGCAGGTCGACAACTGCGTGCCGTGCACCGACACCATCATGCCCACGCTGCGTGCCACCTGGGTGCGCACGTCGGGCGGGGTGCAGGCGACGTTCTCCCAGTTCGGCGGTTCGGCGCAGTACCAGAACGGGTCGTAGATCGGCTCGAGGTAAACCGCTTCGCCGAGGAACGGGTCGCTGTTGGAGAGGGCGCCCGGAGCCTGGATGCCGGCCTGGCGTTCGCCGCGGCCATAGCGGTCGATCTGAACGCTGCCGTTGGCCGCGCCGTTCGTGACGTAGCGGATCGGCACCAGGCCGCCGGCGAGGACGTAGAGATTGATCGGCCGGGTCCAGAACTGGGCGCCGTCGGCGGCAGTGAATACGTCCGTGTCGTAGCCCAGATCGACTTCGATCCGGTTGTTGGCCGGCAGGCTCGCGTTCTGGAAATGCAGGATCACGAACCTGGTGCCGCTCGGCGCCGGGGTGTGGGCGAAGGCGTGCGACCAGGTATCGGGCGCGTCGGGCGCGGCGCCAGTGTCCGGTCCGATCGTGATGGCTGCGATGGTTTGAACTGTTCCCGTTGCATGAGACACCGTGAAGCCCTCCTGTTTCATGAACGCGGACGGCCTTCGCCCGGCGACGGGGCAACGACCTCGGGGTCGGAGGCAGGTCCGCGATTGCGCTGCGCGACTGCATTCACCTTGTCGCGGTAATCGGGCAGCGACTTCATCCTATTGGGAGGGCACGCCGGGCGAAGTGCGCCATTGCCAGCCTGGCTGTGACTTATTCACACCAGACAATGGCAGGCGCCAAGCCGCGAACGGGAGGTAATGCGATCCGGGCGCGGCCGTCCCCGCCACCGCAGCTGCGGTGCGGGCGTGACGGCGTGGCGTTCGCCGGGCGAAGCGGCACAGCAGGGGTTCAGGGCGACCGCGGCAAAGCAGGGGTTCAGGGCGACGGCGGCAGCCCGACGCGCGCCGTCAGCCGACCGCGGCGTGCGTTATCGGCGCCGGCGCGGCGCGGATCAGAATCGTGGAGATCGGCAACGGGATCGGGAGGCGGCACGGCGGGTGGCGCAGGGCAAGGAGCACCCCGAGGCCGACTGGAAACGGGGCGGCCCCCCGGCCCCGTTTCCCCCGTACCGTCGGTGTGTCAGTGGGTACAGCCCGGGGGCAGCTGGAAAACCCCCGAACTGGAGACCACGCCGCCTGCCGAAACCGTCTGCACCGGCCCCACTATCAGGCAGTGCGAGCCGGTATGCCTCACCACGCCGATCGATTGCAGATCGGTGATCGTCGTGTTGCGGACTTTCTGGCACTCGCCGGCGTCTGCCGGGGCGTCGGCATTCCTGTCCGCATCCGGCAGCCGGCACGGCGCCACCTTGTTGCCTCTTGCATCGACGACGACGAACTCGCCGTTGGGACCGAAGAGCACGCCGCCGACCACATCGGCCGAACCGAGCGTCGCAGTGCCGATGGGGCCGGATTCGGTCGCGGTTCCGGTCTTCGGCGGCGCCTCGCCGGCCGCCTTGGGCTCGCATCCGGCCAGCGCCGCCAACAGGATTCCGCCACAGAACGACCAGCCCATCAGTTTCCTCAGGGTGTCCGGCGTATGCATTTCGATACCTCCTTGGATGGTGCTGCCGCGCAAACGGGATGTGCGGATTCGACCGCGCCTAAAAACGCAGATTGAGCTGCAGCAGGACGGTGCGTCGCGGGAAGAACAAGGGTATTTTCGGGTTGCCGTTCAGGTCGGTGTCCTGGAAGGCGAAGCGGCGGTCGAAGGCGTTGTGCACCGAGAGCGAGACGGCGGTGCGCCGGCCCGGCTCGGCGTATGAAAGACGCGCATTCGCGAGCCAGAAGCGAGTCGCGCGCGAGGCCGTGTCGCCGGCGTCGGCGATCGCGCTGTGCTGACGCACGCGCACCGCCTCGAGCCGGGTCGACAGGCGCGGTGCGAGCTTGAGCCACAGGCCGAGCGGTAACTGCTCGGTACGGGTGCGGAAGGGCAGGTTCTGCAGCGTGGCGGGATCGCCGTCGAGCGACAGGCGTTCGTATTGCCACTCGGCCGACAGCGCCGCGCGTCGCCCGAGCGGCATCGCGACGTAGGCACGATGCAGGCGTTCGCTCCAGTCGGCGCGGCAGTCGCCCGGGCTGCAGCCGAGTCCGGGTACCTCGAGCTCGCGCGTCGACCATTCCAGGCCGGTCATGATGCCGTTGTCGAAGCGATGGTCGAAGCCGGCCGCCGTGCGCCGCCAGCGTGTCCCGTCGAGATCGTCGAAGACCTGGTTGAAGCCGGCGAACTGCGTCGGCTCCAGCGTCTGATCCTGGTACTTGGGTCCCTTGACCCCCTGCAGGGCCGCCAGCCGAAGCGCCGTCGCGGGGGCGAGCTTCAGGGTGACGCCGGCCTTGGCGTTCACCCGCTCGACCGAGGTGGCCGCGCCGGCATTGAGGTCGGCATACGAGGCGCCCAGATGCAGCGTGGCCAGCGGTGCGGGGCGAAGGTGGAGGTAGGCGAAGGCAGTGTGGTGTTCGACGCGCCCCCGGGTCGTCGGGTCGGGGGCGGACGGTAGCGGGAATCCGGCGAATACGACGCGCGTCTCGGAGCCCTGCGAGCGCGCCTCGCGATAGCTGCCGAAGCCCGCGGCGAGGTCGTAGTGCTCGCCCTTGGCGCCGTGGAAGACGCCCAGGTCACGGGCGTGCAGGCGGGTGCGGACGTCGAAGTCGAGATCGAAATCGAATCCGGCGAGCGCACGGCTGAGGCGGTCGACGGTTCGCTCGCGCGCGCTCTGGGCGCCGGCGGTGAAGATGTATTCGCGATCGGGCTCGGGCGTGTAGCGCAGCGAGAGGCGGCCGCGATCGCTGCGCAGGTCCTGTTCGATGCGCTGGTCCCAGGCCATGCCGACGCCGTCGAGCAGGCGCGGGGCGATGTCGCCGCCGCTGCGTTCCTCGTGGCCGAGTTCCGCGTACAGCATGGTCGAGGGCGTCGCCGCGTATTGCGCCGCGAGCCGGGTGCCGCTCAGATCGGTGTCGGCACGCTCGCCGAGGCCGTCGCGGCGGTAGTCGAAATGCCCGGCCGAGACCTGCGCGCGGTCGGACGAGTGGGCGCCGACGAGGCTGTCGCCCCAGGTGTGGTCGCTGCCGCCGAGCACCGAGGCGGCGAAATGCGATGGCCGGCGCTCGAACAGCGCGGTCGCTTCCTCCGGCGCGAGGGCGCGCGGGCCTTGGACGATCGGCAGGTTGCGGCTCTGGAGCTGGGGTGGAATCGGTGCCTGGCCGAGCGGCTGGCGCAGCTGCGCCTGCAGCAGTTCGCTCAGGCGGGCAGTCTCGAAGCGTGGCGTCTGGGCATAGGCCTCGGCCAGCAGGCGGTGGCCTGCGGGGCCGATGGCGTCGTCCTCGAGCGCCTTCATCCCCGCCGCGAGCATCGCCTGCTCGAAGCCGATTTCGCCATATGCCGCGCCGAGGCTGGCGCTACGCGCGGAGCGGTCGCTGTCGAGCAGCTCGGACGAGCGCAGCACGGCGCGGTTGTCGTTCAATTCGACCGCCCGGCGGCCGTCGGCGATTGCGCCCAGCGGGTCGTTGTCGCGCAGCTTGCGAAAGGCGTCGAAGTACCACGGCGTAGGCGAGGCCGGGTCGAGGCGGCGCGCCAGCGCGAACTGCTCGCCGCCAAGGGCAGAGCGGTCTTCTTCGACATAGACGCGACCGAGGTAGCTGCGCAGCTCGGCGTTGGCCGGATCGAGCAGCACCGCGATCTCGATCTCCCTGCGGCCGCGGGGAAGATCGCCCGCGCGCACATGGGCGAGGCCGCTGCCGAAGTGCGCAAGCGGGTCGGCCGGGTCTGCGGCGCGGGCGGTGGCGAAGCTGTCCAGCGCAATGGCGGCGTCGCCCTCCAGCAATTGCGCGAAGCCGAGCAGGGCGCGCGCGCGCGGAACAGCCGCAGCAAGCCCCAGGGCCCGCTCGGCGGAGGTTCGGCCGTTTGCGATCTGCGCCAGCGACAGCTCGAGTTC
>JBFJWO010000140.1:0-10623 GCA_041623575.1 Gammaproteobacteria bacterium | reverse complement strand
GTCGATCACGGCCGCAGCGCGGAGGTCGTCATGGTGTGGCGTGTTGTTCCAGCCAGTCGCCGAGGATCAGGCTCGCGGCTATCTTGTCCTCGTCGCGCCCGGCGTTCTTCCGGCGTTTGCCGGCCCGGCGCTGGATCTTCAACACCTCGCGCGCGCGGCGCGAGCTCAGCCGCTCCTCGGCCTCGTGCACGCTCAGGCCGAAGCGGCCGCGCAGCTGGTGGCAGAAGCGGCGCGCGGCGCGCGTCACCGGTTGCCCGGCACCGTCCATGTGCACCGGCACGCCGACCACCAGCGCCGCCGGCCTCCAGGTGTCGATGAGCCCGCCGATCGCCGCCCAGTCCGGCTGGCCGCGCAGGCTCTGCAGGGTGGTCAGGGCGAATGCCGCCGCCGGCTGGTTCTCGCCGACGGCCACGCCGATGCGCGCCAGCCCGAAATCGAAACCGAGGTAGGTGCGCCGCTCAGCCGCCATGGCCTCGGGTGCGGGTGGGGCTGGCGCCGCTGGCGTTCAAGCGTGGCCGGCGAAGGTGGTGAGGGTGTTGAGGTCCACGCCGAGGCGGGCCGCGGCGGCTTCGAGTTTCTGCTCGGCGTCCAGGTCGAACATGATGTCGGTCGTCGCGGGGCAGGTCAGCCAAGCGTTCTGGGCCAGTTCCGCTTCGATCTGCCCAGCGCCCCAGCCCGAGTAGCCGAGCGCGACGATCACCTTCGAGGGGCCCTCGCCGGCCGCCATTGCCGCCAGGATGTCGCGCGAGCTGGTCACGCCGATGTCGTCTGCGATCTCGAGCGTCGCGTCCCAGTCGCCGACCGGGCTGTGCAGGACGAATCCGCGCTCCATGCTCACGGGCCCGCCGTAGTAGGCGTGGATACCCGACAGCAGGGAGCCCGCGTCGATTTCCATCTGCGACATGATCTCGGGCAGCTCGAGTTCCAGCGGTCGGTTGATCACGATCCCCATCGCGCCCTCTTCGCTGTGCTCGCAGATATAGGTGACGGTGCGATGAAAGTTGGGGTCCTTGAGGCTCGGCATGGCGACCAGGAAATGATTGGTGAGATTGACGGTCTCCATCAGCGCGGTTTCCGCCGGTCGCCGCACGCGGCGGCGCAGCGCGCCTCGCGGTGGGGTTTCGCCGGTTTTTTCTGGCTCGGCTCGGTTTGCATGCCTGGGCGCGTGTGGTGTTGCTCGAGCGGTGCGGCTAGTATCCGCCCGCAGCCGGTGATGATGCAAGGTGCGCCGCGCCGCCGGGAACCAGGTCGAGCCATGAAATCCAGCGATCCGTTACTGCAGCCGCTGCGGCTGAAACATCTCGAACTGCGCAATCGCATCATGTCGAGCGCGCACGAGCCGGCGTATTCCGAAGACGGCCTGCCGAAGGACCGTTACCGCCTGTACCACGTGGAGAAAGCGCGCGGCGGCGTGGCGCTCAACATGACCGCAGGCTCCGCTATCGTGAGTCGCGATTCGCCGCCCGCCTTCGGCAACCTGCATGCCTACCGCGACGAGATCGTCCCGTGGCTGCGGCGCCTCGCCGAAGAGTGCCACGAGCTCGGCTCGGCGGTGATGATCCAGCTCACGCACCTGGGGCGGCGCACCAACTGGAACAAGGCCGACTGGCTGCCGGTGCTGGCGCCCTCGATGGTGCGCGAGCCGGCGCACCGCGCGTTCCCGAAAACCGCGGAGGAGTGGGATCTCGCACGGATCGTCGCCGACTACGCGGCGGCCGCGGCACGTATGCAGGCGGCGGGTCTCGACGGCATCGAACTCGAGTGCTACGGCCACCTCGTGGACCAGTTCTGGTCGCCGGCGACGAACCGGCGCGAGGACGCCTACGGCGGCTCGCTCGACAACCGCCTGCGCTTCGCCCTCGACGTGCTGGCCGCGATTCGCGCGGAGGTCGGCGATGCTTTCATCGTCGGCGTGCGAATGGCGGTCGACGAGGACTGGACTCGCGGTTTCGATCGCGACGAGGGGCTCGCCATCGCCGCGCGCCTGATCGACGCGGGCGTGGATTTCATCAACGTCATCCGCGGGCACATCGACACCGACGCGGCCCTGTCGAAAGTCATCCCCCCCGCCGGCGAGCCCTCGGCGCCGGCCCTCGATTTCGCCGGCGAAGTGCGCGCGGCGCTCGGCATACCGGTGTTTCACGCCGCGCGCATCGCCGACGTGGCGACCGCGCGCCACGCCATTGCCAGCGCCAAGCTCGACATGGTCGGGATGACGCGCGCCCACCTGGCCGACCCGCATATCGGCATCAAGGTGGCGGCTGGCCATGAGCACCGCATCCGTCCGTGCGTGGGCGCCACCTATTGCCTGGACCGCATCTACGAGGGCCACGAGGCGTTGTGCATCCACAACGCCGCCACCGGGCGCGAAGCGAGCATGCCGCACAGCATCGCGCCCGGTGGCGGGCCGGCGCAACGGATCTTGGTGATCGGCGCCGGGCCGGCGGGGCTCGAGGCGGCGCGGGTCTGCGCCGAGCGCGGCCACGAGGTGATCGTGCTGGAAGCGGCTGCGCGCGCCGGCGGGCAGTTGCGCCTGGCGGCGCGCCTCAAGCGGCGTGCCGAACTCATCGGGATCGTCGAGTGGCGCGTGGAGGAGTGCGAGCGTCTCGGCGTGGAACTGCGCTACGACGTCTACGCCGACGCCGCGCAGGTGCAGGCGCTGGCGCCGGATATCGTCGTGGTCGCGACCGGCGGGGTGCCGAACGCGCCGGCGCTGGACTACGGCGCCGACCTCGTCGTCTCCTCCTGGGAGATACTCGCGGGCGACGTCCGCCCGGCGGCCGAAGTCCTGCTGTACGACGACAACGGTGCGCACCCGGGCATGCAGGCCGCGGAGCTGATCGCGCAGGCCGGATCGCGTCTCGAGATCGTCACCCCGGAGCGGTTCTTCGCGCCCGAGGTCGGCGGCCTCAACCACGTCGCGTACGCGCGCTGTTTCGAGGAACACCCGGTGACCATCAGCATCAACCGGCGGGTGCAGGGCGTGCGCCGGGAGGGCAACCGGCTGATCGCCACCATCGGCAGCGACTACAGCGAGGCGACCCGCGAGCGGCCGGTCGACCAGGTCGTCGTCGAGCACGGCACGTTGCCGGCCGACGAGGTGTACTTCGAGCTGCGCGCCGACTCGCGCAACCTCGGCGAGGTCGACTACCCGGCACTGCTGGGCGGTAAACCGCAGGACATCGTGCGCAACCCCGAGGGGCGTTACCGCCTGTTTCGCATCGGCGACGCGGTGGCATCGCGCAACGTGCACGCGGCGATCTACGACGCGCTGCGCCTGTGCAAGGATTTCTGAGCCCACGACGGGTGTTCCGTACCGTGCGGCAGCATCACCACCACGAGGATCAGACCAATGAAATCTCCTATCGCGTTTCTCGCCCCCGCCACGCTGGTGCTCGGCCTGTGGCTCGGCCCGGCGCACGCCCAGCAGGCGCAGATCAAGAGCCAGCGGGTCGCCGAGGGCATCCACATGCTGACCGGGCAGGGCGGCAACATCGCGGTGCTGAGCGGTGCCGACGGCACCTTCATGATCGACGACCAGTTCGCACCGCTCACCGACCGGATCCTGGCCGCGATCACCGAGCTCGGCGGCGACTCGCCGCGCTTTCTGATCAACACCCACTTCCACGGCGACCACACCGGCGGCAACGAGAATCTCGGCAGCGCGGGCACGGTGATCTTCTCCCACGACAACGTGCGCCGGCGCCTGACCATGGAGACCGTCATCCGCGCGTTCAACATGGTCACGCCGCCGCAACCGCCGGCCGCCCTGCCGGTGGTCACGTTTTCGCAAGACCTGACGTTTCATCTCAACGGCCACACGGTGCACGCGTTTCACGTGCCGAACGCGCACACCGACGGGGACGCGATCGTGCATTTCGCGCAAGCCAACGTGATCCACGCCGGTGACACCCTGTTCAACGGTTTCTTCCCGTTCATCGACACCGACCACGGCGGCACGGTTCGCGGCATGATCGCCGCGGCGGACGCGATCCTGGCTCTGTCGGACGACGACACGCGCATCATTCCGGGGCACGGACCGTTGGCCGACAAGCGGCAGGTGCAACGCTACCGCGCGATGCTGGCAACGGCACAGGCGCGCCTCGGCCGACTGAAGAGCGAAGGCAAGAGCGTCGAGCAGGCGGTGGCGGCGAAGCCGCTCGATGACCTGCAGAGCGTGTGGGGCAACGCGATGTTCGACGCCTCGCGCTGGATCGAGATCGTCTACGACGGGGTCTGAGTGCAGGCCCGGCACGGAGGTGCGGGTCGCCGACGACCGGGTGCGCGCAAGCCGCGGGGTGCCGGGCGTGGGTGGCGGGGCGCAGGCACGCGTTGACCGAGGGGCCGCTGTGCGGACTGTTCGCGCGGTTGCCTGGAGCGATGCTCGCGTTTCGGGCAGCTGGGTCGGGGTGTTACGGCCGGGGCTGACGGTGCGCACGCCGCCGGTTTGCGGGGCGGCGCACGCAGCGGGCTTTCGGGGCGTGCTGCCCCGGGCGCGCAGCGTTCTTTTTCCTCTTGCTGCTAGCCGTTTCCTTCGCGGCTGACCAGTCGGTTGTTGGTCTGGAACTGCCAGGTGCGGGTGATGTAGAGCACGTCGGTGTTCTTCTTCAGCGAGGCCGGGAAAGGTTTGAACGGGCTTGCCAGGCGCACGATACGGCGCGCTGCGTCGTCGAGCACCTGGTGGCCGGAGGAGTTGCGCAGCACCACGTCGCTCAGCGTGCCGTTGGCGTTGATACCGACCACCAGCACCAGCGAGCCGTTGAGGCGCCGGCGCCGGGCCTGGTCGGGGTAGTTCAGGTTGCCGACCTGCTCGACCTTGCGAACCCACTCGTGCATGTAGGCCGCGGCCGCCGACTCCCGGGTGCGGGCGTGGACGAAGGTCTTGCGGGGCCGCTTGGCGTAGCTCTCGACGTCGCGGTTGATCTCGGCGGTGAGGCGCGCGATCTCGAGCGCGCGCTGGACGTCCTCGGCGTCGCGCTCGGCGAGTTGCGGGTCCTCGGTCGTCAATTCATTGGCGCTGTCCATGCGCTGCTCGGCGAAGCGGGCCGTGAGTATCTCCTGCGCTTCGCGTTCGCGGTGGGCGGGCGCCGCGGCCTCCATGCGCAGCGGCGCGACCCCGAAGGCGTCGTTGCGCTCGGCCGAAGAAAAAGGCGTGCTCGGGCGCACGCGATCCTCGGCGCTGCCGCCGCCGTCCTGGTTGGCCTGGGCCAGGTAGTCGGCCTCTTCCGGCGCCTCCTCGGTGCGGTTCTGCACCAGCACCACGTCGAGCGAGGGCGGCGAGTCGAGCACCCCGTCCTCGCTCCTGAAGGTGACGCCCAGGATGACGATGCCGTGAATCGCGGTGGCCAGGAACAGCGTCAGGCCCAAACGGTCGTTGGCGCTGACGAAGGCGGCCGGTCGGGCGGCGACGGTACTCATGCCGAGAGGCGTTCCTCGATCCAGTCCATCAGGCGTCCCGCAATTTCGATGCCGGTGTCGCGCTCGATCTCGCGGATGCAGGTCGGGCTGGTAACGTTCACTTCGGTCAAACGCGTACCAATAACGTCGAGACCGACGAATATCAAGCCTTTTTCCCTGAGTTTGGGGGCCACTGCGCGGCAGATCGCGTAGTCGCTCTCGGCCAGCGCGACCACCACGCCGCGCCCGCCGCTGGCCAGGTTGCCGCGCGTCTCCCCGGCGGCCGGGATCCGGGCCAGCGCGTGCGGCACCGGCTCGCCGTCGATCAGCAGGATGCGCTTGTCGCCCTCGCTGATCTCGGGCACGAAGCGCTGGGCCATGGCCAGGCGGCGTTGGTCGTGGGTGAGGGTCTCGAAGATCACGTTCGCGTTCGGATCGCCGGCGCGCACACGGAACACCGACGTGCCGCCCATGCCGTCGAGCGGCTTGACCACGATATCGCCCTCGCGCGCCAGAAATCCGGCGAGGCGTTGCTTGCTGCTGGTCACGAGGGTGGTCGGGGTGTGCTCGGAGAACCAGGCCGTGAACAGCTTCTCGTTGGCGTCGCGTAACGAAGCAGGACGGTTCACGACGAGCGTGCCGGCGGCCTCGGCCAGTTCCAGCAGGTAGGTGGTGTAGACGTAGTCCATGTCGAAAGGCGGGTCCTTGCGCATCAGGATCACGTCCAGCTCGGCGAGCGCCAGGTCGTGCGATTCGCCGTAGTCGAACCAGTGTTGCGGGTCGTCGCGCACAGTGAGTTCCCGGCACGCGGCGCGCGCCCGGGCGCCTTCGAGGTAGAGGTCGCCCTGGCGCATGTAGTGCAGCGTCCAGCCTCGCGACTGCGCCGCCAGCAGCATCGCGAAACTGCTGTCCTTGGCCACTTTGATGGACTCGATCGGATCCATGACGATGCCCAGTCGTATGCTCATGACGGCCTTCCTCCGGCCATCTGGCCCGGAAATTGCGACGTTTTCTCGACACCCCCGGGCGCTCGTTCTTCGACGATTCGATTCAGCGGTTGGCGCATTTACCCTGATTTCTTCAAATAATTTGCTAAGACGTTGATTATATGCCGATTATGCGGGGCTTTGTCATTGATTATGCGAAATACATGCGCTACATTGCGCGGACCATGCCCCTAGCCCCACGAGCAACAACGTGACGGACGCTCGACAAGAAGCCGCCGCGACAGGCGTCAGTACCCTGCAGGGACTGAAGGTAATGGTCATCGACGACAGCAAGACCATCCGACGCTCGGCGGAGAACCTGCTCAGCAAGGAGGGCTGCGAGGTGGTGACCGCCAGCGACGGCTTCGAGGCGCTGGCCAAGATCGCCGAGCACCGCCCGAACATCATTTTCGTCGACATCATGATGCCGCGTCTCGACGGCTACCAGACGTGCGCGCTGATCAAGCACAACAGCATGTTCAAGAGCACGCCGGTGATCATGCTGTCGAGCAAGGACAGCATTTTCGACCGGGCTAGGGGCCGCATCGTGGGCTCCGAGCAGTACCTCACCAAGCCCTTCACGAAAGAGGACCTGCTGAGTGCGATCAAGGAACACGTCGTCACGGACGACGCCTAGAGCGCGCGCTCGCGAGCGGAGATCAGCATGGCAACCGTATTGATTGTGGACGACTCGCCGACCGAGGTGCACGTCTACCAGAATATGCTGAAGAAGCACGGCTACACCGTGGAGGTGGCCGAGAACGGCGAGGAAGGTATCGCCAAGGCCCGCGCCGTGCGCCCCGACCTGATCCTGATGGACGTCGTGATGCCGGGCATCAACGGCTTCCAGGCCACCCGCGAGTTGAGCCGCAACGAGGCCACCGCCGGGATCCCGATCATCATCATCACCACCAAGGACCAGGAGACGGACAAGGTCTGGGGACTGCGCCAGGGCGCCAAGGACTACATCGTCAAACCGGTCAAGGAAAACGTCCTGATCCAGCGCGTCAGCGCGATCGTGGGTGGATGATGTGCTCGCGCGCGAGCCAGTGCGCCCACCCGCAGACTGAGGTCGGACGGCCGAGCGTGCGCCCGGCGGCGGTGCGAAGGTGACGCCGCTCGAGTTGCTGCGTTCGTACGACCGGCGGGTGCTTGCGCTGGCGCCGTCGCTGCCGCGCGACGAGGAGGCGAGCGGGCGTTGGTCGGGGATCGCGTTTCGCCTCGGCGAGGACGTGATGCTGGCCCCGATGCTGGAGGTCGCCGAGATCCTCGACCCGCCGATGTGCACGCGGGTGCCGGGTGCGCGCAGCTGGTTCATGGGAATCGCCAACGTGCGCGGCAGCCTGTTGCCGGTCACCGACCTGCACGGATTCGCGCACAACGGGCGTCCCTCGCACGCACGCAACGCCAAGTTGCTGGTGTACAACCGCGAAGGCGTCTACGCCGGGATAAAGGTCGATGACGTACTCGGGCTGAAACAGTTCTCGATTCACGACAGCGTGGAAGCGCTGCCCTCGGTTCACGAGCCGTTGCGGCCGTTCATCGAGCGCACGTTCGGGCAGGCCGACCAGCTGTGGCCGGTTTTCAGTCTCGCGCTGCTGACGCGCAGCCGCGCGTTTTTGCAAGTTGGCAAGGCGCCGGGCCCCGCGTCGGAGGCGGCGGCGACCTGAAAGATTCGGGAGATCGGTAATGGCCGTTACCAGGTTGAGCGCAGTCGTCAGAAACGAGACCGGGTTGCTGGTGCTCGTGCTGGCCGGGCTGGGCGTGTTGTTCTTTCTCATCATGCTGGGCGCTTTCGCCTACGGCCTGGTGCAGAACCGGTACGCCGCCGAGTACCAGGCGCTCGCGAGCGAGCAGCAGCTGCTCTCGCAACGCATCGCCACCAGCGCGCTCGAGACCGCCAATGGCCGACCCGGTGCCGCCGCGCGCCTGAAGGAGTTTCGCGACCGCTACGACCGTTCGTTGAATATCCTGAGCAACGGCAACCCTGCCACCGGCCTGCCGCCGGTACCCGAGGACTTGCGCAACAAGCTGGCGCTGGTCGAGGGCAGCTGGCAGATCGGGCGCCAGACGGTGGAAACACTGCTCGAGGGCGAACCCTCGGTGGAGGTCAACCGCGGCATGGTGCGCCAGGTCAGCGACCTCGTGCCTCGCCTGATCGCGGTCGCCGACGAAGCGGTCTCGTTGATGGTGGAAAAACGCCAGCGAGCGGACGTGGTGTATCTCGCCACGCGCCAGCTGATGCTGGCGCAACGCATCGGTACGAGCCTGCGCACGATGTCGGAAGGCGGCGAGGGCGCCGCTACGGCCGCCGACCGTTTCGGCCGCGACGCGGCACTGTTCGGGCGCGTGCTCGATGCGTTGCTGAAGGGCTCCACGACCCTCAACGTCAGGGCCATTCCCGACCCGGACATCGTCGCCGCGTTGAACGACGTAAACGACATCTTCGTGCAGATCGGCAACAACATCGGCGCGATCCTGGAGAGCTCGCCGCAGTTGTTCTCGGTGCTCGAAGCGGCGCGTCGCATCGAGGAGGAGACCTCCGCGATGCTGGACAACTCCAGCGATCTCGAGCGCGAGTTCGAGGCGCTCGGTTCGCGCCAGGACGTGATGTTCGTGATCGCCCTGGTGGCCGGCGCGCTGATGATCGTGGCGCTGGTGGCGCTCGGCTTCGTGCTGGTGCGCAACGCCCGCCGGCGCCTGGAGGAGCAAACCGAGCAGGGGCGTCGTAACCAGCGCGCCATCCTGCGGTTGCTCGACGAGCTCACCAACCTGGCGGACGGCGACCTCACTTCGCATGCCACGGTCAGCGAGGACATCACCGGCGCGATCGCGGATTCCGTCAACTACGCCATCGACGCCTTGCGCTCGCTCGTCACCTCGATCAACCAGACCACCGACGAGGTCAACATCGCCGCGGATGCCACGCGCGCGAACGCGGAGCGCCTTGCCGATGCGAGCAATCAGCAGGCCCGTGAGATCACCTCGGCCACCAACTCGGTGAACGAGATGGCCCAGTCCATGGAGCGGGTGTCGAAGAACGCCGCGGGCTCGGCGGACGTGGCGATGAAGTCGGTGGACATCGCGGCCAAGGGCGCCGACACGGTGCGCCTCAGTATCGAGGGCATGGACACCATCCGCGAGCAGATTCAGCAGACCTCCAAACGCATCAAGCGCCTCGGCGAGAGCTCGCAGGAGATCGGTGACATCATCGGGCTGATCAACGACATCGCCGACCAGACCAACATCCTCGCGTTGAACGCGGCCATCCAGGCGTCCACCGCCGGCGAGGCGGGACGAGGCTTCGCGGTCGTCGCCGACGAGGTGCAACGGCTCGCCGAACGGGCCAGCGCCGCCACCAAGCGCGTGGAGGCGCTGGTCAAGACCATCCAGGCGGACACGCAGGAGGCCGTCGCTTCGATGGAGCAGAGCACCACCGGTGTGGTGCACGGGGCGCGCCTTGCCGAGAACGCCGGCGACGCGCTGGTGGAGATCGAGTCGGTATCCAAGCGCCTCGCCGGACTGATCCAGAACATTTCCAAGGAGGCCAGCCAGCAGGCGCTGTCGGCGACCAACATCTCCAAGTCCATGCGCAACATTCGCGAGATCACCATGCAGACCTCGCACGGCACGACCGCCACCGCCCAGAACATCGGCGAGCTGGTGTCGATGTCCGAAGAACTGCGCAAGTCCGTTGCCGGCTTCAAGTTGCCCGAAGAAGAGCAGCAACGCTTGGTCGCCACGCGCGTGATGCGCACCGTCGAGAACTGAGCACCCGGCAGCGGCGCGATGACGGCGTACGAAGCTGGGCTGCCCGCAGTTCGCACCGACCGCGTGTCGGCATCACCGGCGTGCCGTAGACGGAGAGACCCGCGGTGAGTGAGCCCGGTACGCCTGTGTTCCAGCGATCGGTCGAGATCAACTCGGTCAAGTGGGTGCTGAAAGAGCTGCAGCCCATGCTCAAGGACGTGCAGCGCCAGCTCGAGACCTGCGCCGAGCAGGCCGATGGTTTCTCCGCCCTGCAGCCGAGCGTGGACGCGCTTCGCCAGGTGCGCGGCACATTGCAGATGGTGGAGCTCTACGGTGCCGCGCAGCTCGCCGGCGAGATGCAGCGCGCCGCCGAGGCGTTGATCGAGCAACGGGTGGAGAGCGCCGAGCGCGCGCTCGAGACGTTGCTGCGCACGGCGCTGCAGTTGCCCGACTACCTCGAGCGGCTGCAGGCCGGCAGCCGCGACGTGCC
>JBFJWO010000139.1:0-10662 GCA_041623575.1 Gammaproteobacteria bacterium | reverse complement strand
GCGATGGCTGGAGATGCTGAGCGAGGACTGCCTGTACTGGGTACCGGCCGCTCACGAACCGGCCGACCCGCGCCACGAGGCGGCCGTGAACTTCGACGACCGCCGCCGCCTGGTCGACCGGGTGACGCTGATCCGCACCGGCTATCAGCACTCTCAGATTCCCCCGACCCGCACCGCGCGCCTGGTCGGCAACATCGAGACCTGGCGCGAGCCCGGCGGCTCGCTCGAGGTCCACTCGGTGCTGAGCCTGTGGGCGGTACGCCGCGCCGAGCGCACCCACTACGCCGGACGCCAGGAGCACGAACTGGTACCGGCCGGTGACGGCTGGCGCATCCGCCGCAAGGTCATCCGCCTGCTCGATTGCGACCAGCCGCTGGGCAACCTGAGCTTCATCCTCTGAGTGCGACCGGCTTCGGCGCTCGCGAAGCAACACGTCGGTAAAGGCGAATGTCGTTCGTGCCCCGCCTCTGGCAAAGTGACGCGCAGGCGCGGCCGGGCGTTGAACTACAATGAGGCGCGCAATCGGGCGCGGGCGGAGACCAAGATGAACAAACCGAAATACGACACCCAGGCCTTGTGGCGCATGGACCGGGACCACTACCTGCACCCGTGGACCGACTTCGCCAGTTTCAAAGACGAGGGCTCGCTGGTCATCGCCGAGTCCGAGGGCGCGTGGGTGTTCGACTCCGAGGGCAACCGTTACCTCGACGGCATCGGCGGGCTGTGGTGCGTGAACATCGGCTACGGCAACGAGGAGATGGCCGATGCGATCGCCGACCAGGTGCGGCGCATGCCCTACTACTCGACCTTCACCCATATCACCACGCCGCCGGCCGCGCAGCTTGCCGCCAAGCTCGCCGAACTCTCGCCGGGCACGCTCGACCACGTGGTGTACGGCTCGAGCGGCTCGGTCGCCAACGACTCGGCGATCCGCATCGTGCACTTTCTCAACAACCGCCTGGGGCGCAAGTCGAAGAAGAAGATCATCGCGCGCACCGACGGCTATCACGGCAGCACCTACCTGACGATGTCCATGACCGGGGTCGCCTTCGACCACCAGGGCTTCGACCTCGCGCCCGACCTCGTTCACCACATCCCGAACCCCAACCCCTACCGGCGCCCCGAAGGCATGTCCGTGGAGGCCTTCTGCGACGAGAAAGTCGCCGACCTGCGCAACGCCATCGAGCGTCTCGGCGCCGAGAACGTGGCCTGTTTCATCGCCGAGCCGATCATGGGTGCCGGCGGCGTGGTCGTCCCGCCCCCCGGGTACCACGCACGCACCAAACGGGTGTGCGAGGAATACGACGTGCTCTACATCTCCGACGAGGTGGTCACCGGCTTCGGGCGACTCGGGCACTTCTTCGCCTCCGAGGCGGTGTTCGATTTCGTGCCGGACATCATCACCTGCGCCAAGGGCATCTCTTCCGGCTACGTGCCGTTGTCGGCGACGTTGCTCTCCGAGGCGATCTACGACGTCATCAGCGTGCCGCAGGCCGAAGGCGCGATGTTCACCCACGGCTTCACCTACTCGGGTCACCCGGTCGCCTGTCGCGCGGGCCTGAAGAACATCGAGATCATGGAACGCGAGCGCCTCTGCGAGCGGGTACGCGAGATCGGCCCCTATTTCGAGCAAAGCCTGGCGACGCTCGCGGACCTGCCCGTCGTCGGCGACGTGCGCGGCAAGTGCTTCATGATGTGCGTGGAGAACGTCGCCGACCAGCGCACCAAGGAACTGTTCGACCCGTCGGTGGCGATCGGCAACCGGGTCGCCGGGGAATGTCAGAAACGCGGCCTCATCGTACGCCCGGTCGGGCACCTGAACGTCCTCTCGCCGCCGTTGACGCTGAGCCGCGGGCAGATCGACGAACTGGTCGCGATCCTGCGCGAAGGCATCGTCGCGGCCATGGACGGATTGCGTCGCGAGGGGCTCTGGTCCGGCTGATACCCCGTGTAAGAAATCAGGTCAGGTTAGTCTCCCAATTCATTGATTAACAGAGTTTATTCTTTGTCTTCTGGTGATGAGGCAAGGCGTTTCGCCGGTGGCCGCGCGCGCAGGTTTTGGTTTAGGATTGCGCGCAGTGAACGCCCCGGCCGGTAACCGGCGCGCTTCGCCGCATAACGATCAGACATCCGCAGGAGGAGATCAGTGAAAACGAAACATCACCACGCTGTCGAGCGCCGCGCGCGCGCCGGACTTTCGGCCCTGTGCGGCGTCGCCGTGCTCGCGCTGGGGACGCTGGCGGCGCCGGTTCAGGCCCAGGACCAGCCGCTGCTGTTCAGCTGGCCCGGTTACGACGCCAAGGAGTTGTACCCCGACTACGTCGCCCGCCACGGCATGTTCCGGTTCACCGCCTGGGGCGACGAGGAAGAGGGTGTGGCCAAGCTCAAGAGCGGTTTCAACGCCGACGTGATCATGCCGTGCAGCTACAAGCTGCCGAAGTGGCGCGCCACCGGGCGGATCGCGCCCATCGACACCTCCAGGCTCAAGAACTGGCCCAAGGTGATGGCGAGCCTCAAGCAGATGGACGGGGTCATGGTCGACGGCAAGGTCATGTGGGTCCCGATCGACTGGGGCAACACCTCGGTGGTCTATCGCACCGACCTCGCGCCCGAGTACGTCGGCAAGGAGAGCTGGGAGATCCTCTGGGATCCGAAATACAAGGGACGCGTCGCGGCGTTCGACAGCCTGGTCGACGCGGTGGTGGTGGCGGGCCTGCTGGCCGGCAACCCCGACATGTTCGACTACTCCGACCCCGCGCACCTCGAAGCCGCGCGCGTCAAGATGCGCGAACTGGTCAACCAGGTGAAGTTCTTCTCCAACGACCCGACCACGCTGGAGCAGGCCATCGCCAGCGGCGAAGTGGTGGCGGCCACGGTGTGGAACGAGTCGGTGGTGCGTCTCAAGAAACAGGGCCTGAAAGTCGCTTACATGAACCCCAAAGAGGGCATGATGACCTGGGTGTGCGGGTTGTCCATCATCGCCGGCAGCGAGCACATGGACAAGGCACACGAACTGATCGACGCCATGCTCGCCACGCCGAGCCGCGTGTGGGAGATCGAGAACTTCGGCTACGGCGTGTCCACCCAGGAAGCCTTCGAGGCGGTGGGCGATGAGAAGCTGCAGGCGCTCGGCCTGAGCAAGAACCCCGAGCAGGCGCTGGCGGCGGGAATCTTCCAGAAACCCATCGTCAACGAGAAAGGCCTGCAGGAGATGTTCGACGAGGTCAAGGCCGGGCTGTAGTCCGCACCGAGAACCGGGCAGGGCGGTCCGCGCGCGGGCCGCCCCGCCATTCCCGGCGCGGCGAGCATGGCCACGACACTGCCCCGAACGCCATCGGCCGAGCCGCCCGCGGGGGTGCTGGCCCGCTGGCGTCGCACCCTGTGGGCTTCCGAGAGCGCGCGCGGCTACGGCCTGCTGTCGCCGACCCTGGCGCTGCTGGCGGTGGCCATGGCGGCGCCCATCGTGGTGCTGGTCGGGTTGTCGCTGTGGACCCAGGTCGACGGGGGCTACGACAAGACCCTGACGCTCGCCAACTACGAGACCTTCTTCGACAAGCGCATCTACCCGCTGATCCTGTGGCGCTCGCTCAATATCTCCGCGGCCGTCGCCCTGGTCACCGTCCTGCTGGCCTACCCGGCCGCCTATTTCATCGCCTTCAAGGTCACGCGCAACAAGATGATCTGGCTGATCCTGATCACCCTGCCGTTCTGGACCAGCTACCTGCTGCGGGTGTTTTCGTGGAAGATCATCCTCGGCTACAACGGCGTCATCAACTCGGGCCTGATCTGGCTCGGCGTCATCACCGAGCCGCTGGACTTCCTGGTCTACAACGTCTCGGCCGTGGTGGTGACGCTGGCGCACGCGTGGGCGGCGTTCGCGATCCTGCCCATCTACGTGTCGCTGGAGAAGATCGACCGCTCGCTGATCGAGGCCGCGCACGACCTCGGCGAGGGGCCGGTGATGACGTTCCTGCGCGTCACGCTGCCGTTGTCCCTGCCCGGGGTGATCGCGGCCACCCTGCTGGTCTTCATCCCCACGGTCGGCGACTACGTGACCCCGAAACTGGTCGGCGGCAACACCGGCATCATGATCGGCAACCTGATCCAGTCGGCCTTCGGGCGCGGCGACAACTGGCCGCTGGGCGCGGCCATCTCCGTGGTGTCCATGCTGACCATCACGCTCGCCGTGTGCGTGTTCCTGTTCGGCGTTTCGCGGTTGAAGGCGCTGCTGCGGTGAGCGCGCACCCCACGGGTCGGTTCGGTGGCCTCGGCGTGTATGCGGTGGCCTACCTGACGTTCATCTACCTGCCGGTGGTGCTGCTGCCGATGTTCTCGGTTAACGACGCCGTCTACGTCGCCTTTCCGCTCAAGGGTTTCACCCTGCAGTGGTACCGCGAGGCGCTCGCCCACGAGGCCATGCTGAGCGCGCTGTGGAACAGCATCAAGGTCGGGCTGATCGTCTCGGTCATCGCCACCAGCCTCGGCATGCTGGCCGCCAAGGCGCTGACCCGCTATCGCATCGCCGGCGCGCGGGCGGTGATCGGCTTTTTGTCCATCCCGCTGGTGATCCCGCTGATCATCCTCGGCATCTCGCTGCTGGTGGTGTTGAGCCAGATGGGCATCGACCTGTCGCTCGCCACCATCGTGCTGGGGCACGTGGTGATCACCGTGCCGATCGCGATGTTCGTGCTGATGTCGCGCCTGGAGGGGTTCGACAAGTCCATCGAGGAGGCGGCGCTGGACCTCGGCGAAACGCCGTGGATGACGTTCTGGCGGGTGACCGTGCCGGTCGCGCTGCCGGGGATAGTCGCGAGCCTGCTGCTGACCTTCACGCTGTCGTTCGACGAGTTCCTGCTGGCGTTCTTCCTGGCCGGCGACCAGTTGACCCTGCCGATCTACATCTGGGGCCAGCTACGCTTCCCGGCCAAGCTGCCGAGCGTGCTGGCGCTGGGCTCGATGATCATCGTCGGCACCTTCGTGCTGGTGATCGTCGCCGAGCGCATCCGCCGCGGCGGGGAACGCCGCACGTGAGAGCAAGGAGCCAGGCCCGGTGAACGACGACGCCTTCATTTCCATGCAGGCGCTCGGCAAGCGCTTCGGCCCGGTGCGCGCGGTGGACGACGTGAGCCTCGACATCCGCCGCGGCGAGTTCTTCGGCCTGCTCGGTCCCTCGGGCTGCGGCAAGACCACGCTGCTGCGCATGCTGGCGGGCTTCGAGTCGCCGAGCAGCGGCGAGATCTACATCGACGGACAGCCGTGCGCGACCGTGCCGCCCTACCAGCGCCCGGTGAACATGGTCTTCCAGAACTACGCCATCTTCCCGCACCTCGACGTGTTCCGGAACATCGCCTTCGGCCTGCGCAAGGAACGCCTGGGACGCACCGAGCTGGCTGCGCGCGTCAACGAGGCGCTGGCGCTGATCAAGCTCGAGGGTTACGGCACGCGCCGTGCCGACGAGTTGTCGGGCGGCCAGCGCCAGCGGGTCGCGCTGGCCCGCGCGCTGATCAAGCGCCCGAAGGTGCTGCTGCTCGACGAACCGCTCGGCGCGCTCGACAAGAAACTGCGCGAGCAGATGCAGATCGAGTTGCGCCAGCTGCAGAAGAGCGTCGGCATCACGTTCGTGTTCGTCACCCACGACCAGGAAGAGGCGCTGACCATGTCCGACCGACTCGCCGTGATGTCGGAAGGGCGCGTGCTCGAGGTCGGCGCACCCGATGCGCTCTACGAGCGCCCCGAGACCCGCTTCGTGGCCGATTTCCTCGGCACCATGAACTTCTTCCCGGCCCGCGTGCGCTCGCGCGAGGGGACGCGCCTGTGCGTCGACGCCGAACGCCTGGGGCGCATCGAGGTGGCCGCCGGGGAGCGCGAGTTCGCCGCCGGCGACGCGGTGGTGCTCGGCATCCGCCCGGAGAACATCCGTATGAGGGCCGGGCGTCCCGAGCCGGCGCCGAACATGGTTTACGGCGAGCTGAGCGACGCCGCCTACCTCGGCGACCGCGCGCACCTCTACGTGCGCACGCCGGGCGCCGAGCAACCGGTGCTGGTGGCGATGCAGAACCTCGACGGTGCGGCCTCGACCGCCACGCACGGCGAGCGCGCGGTGGCGCTGCAATGGTCCGAGCGCTCCGTGCTGTTGCTGCGCGGCGACTGAAGGCGACTCGACCATGGCCGGGGACGACAACAGCGCGGGTGAGGGTTTCAACCAGTGGACCGTGCCGTGGGCCGCGCCGCAGGGGCCGGAGATCGAGGCCATCGCCGCCGGGCGTTTCGAGGCGCGCGACTTCGACCTCTCCGAGGCCCGGATCGAGACCTTCCAGCGCGACGGCGTGCTGCTGCTGCCGGGCGCCTTCGCCGAGTGGGTCGAGCCGCTGCGCGCGGGCCTCGAGCGCAACCTGGCGGACCCGCAGGCCTACCGGTTCCCGGCCGAGAGCACGGGCGACGGCGAGCCCGGGCGTTTCTTCGACAGCTACTGCAACTGGACGCTGATCCCCGAGTACCGCGAGTTCGTGTTCCGCTCCGGCGCCGCGGCGCTCGCCGGCAAGGCCATGCGCGCGAACGTCGCCCAGTTCTTCCACGAGCACGCGTTCGTCAAGGAACCCGGTACCCAGCGCGCCACGCCGTGGCACCAGGACCTGCCGTACTACTGCGTGTCGGGCGAGCAGAACGTCTCGGTGTACGTGGCGCTGGACGAGGTCTCCGAAGACGTCGCGGTGCGATACGTGCGCGGCTCGCACCGCTGGGGCAAGGTCTACTACCCGCGCGTGTGGCTGGACAACCGCGACTTCAACGTCGGCGACGCGGGCTACGACGGCAGCGTGCCGGACATCGACGCCGAGCCCGATCGCTACGAGCTGCTCGCGTGGCCGCTGAGCGCCGGCGACGCGGTGCTGTTTCACTTCAAGACCCTGCACGGCACCGGCGACGGGGTCATGCGGCGCCGCCGCCGGGCGTTTTCCACGCGCTGGCTCGGTGACGACGCCCGCTACCTGCAACGCCCGGGCGAAACCTCGCCGCCGTACGTGAACACCGGTCTCGCCAGCGGCGATCGCCTGCGCGAGGACTGGTTCCCGGTGATCTGGCGCCGCCCGGGGTCGCAGGCGCCGTGAGCGCCAACGCCGCGGCGCACAGCCAGTGGGCGGCGGAACTCGAACGACACTGGGGCATCGCGGCGCCGCTCAGCCTGTTGCACGGCGAGTACGACCTCAATTTCGCGGTCGACTCCTCACCCGGGCGGGTGCTGAAAGTGATGCGTGCGGGCTGCGACCCGGCGCTGGTGGACGTGCAGGTCGCCTGCCTTGCGCACCTGGCCGACGCGGCGCCGGATCTGCCGGTGCCGCAGGTGATCGCCGACCGCGCCGGGCGTGCCGTCGTCGAACTCCGCGACCGGACGGGCACGCCCCGGCTGGCGTGGCTGACCAGTCGTCTGCCGGGCACCGTGTATGCCACGACGCGGCCGCAGACGCTCGGCCTGATCGAAGCCGTCGGGCGGGCACTCGGGCGCCTGGACGCCGCGCTCGCCGGGTTTCGTCACCCGGCGCTCGAGCGCCCGCTCAAGTGGGACCTGCGCCGCGCCGGGGCCGCGCGCGCTCACCTCACGCTGGTGACGGACGCCGCGCGCCGCGCCCGACTGGCAGAGGTGCTCGATGGCTTCGACGCCTGCCGCCCGGCGCTCGATGCGTTGCCGCCCCAGGCGCTGCACAACGACCTCAACGACTACAACATCCTGTGCGCCACCGCCGCCGATGGCCGCCAGCGCCTCACCGGGCTGGTCGACTTCGGCGACATGCTGGCGGCGCCGGTCGTGTGCGAGCTGGCGATCGCCGGCGCCTACCTCATGCTCGACCAGCCCCGGCCCGTGGCCGCCTTCGCGGCGCTGGTGGCCGGCTACCACGCCGAGCGCCCCCTGGCGGCTGCCGAGATCGACCTGCTCTGGCCGCTGGCGCTTACGCGCCTGGCGGTCAGCGCCTTGAACGCCGCGGCGATGCGTCGCGAGCGCCCGGGCGATGCGTACGTCGCCATCTCGCAGGCGCCGATCGAGCGTTTCTTCGCGCGCCTGCCACGGCTGTTCGAACCCTTCGCCCGGGCCAGCCTGCGCCGCAGCGCCGGCTACGAACCCGCCACGGGTGCCGCGCCGGTCGCCGCCTGGCTGGGTGCTCCTGGCCCATGCGCCCGCGTGTTCGACCACGACCTCGGCGCCGCGCCGGTGCTCGACCTCGGTGTCGCCGGCGAGCACGCCCCGCACGACCCGTTGCAGCCCGACCTCGGCGAACTCGCCGCGGCGGTGGCCGAAGCATCGCCCGCCGGCGGGCCGGTGCTCGGGCGCTACGGCGAACCCCGACTGCTGTATGCAACGCCTGCGTTCTTCGCCGGCCCGCACCCGGCGAGCGAGCGGCGCACCGTGCACCTCGGCATCGACGTGTTCCTGCCCGCCGGCACGCCGGTGCGGGCACCGCTGGAGGCCACGGTGCACTCGGTCGAGCACTGCCCCGACCCGTTCGACTACGGCGGGCTGGTCACCCTGCGCCACGCGGTGCCCGGCGGGCACTTCTTCACGCTTTACGGCCACCTCGCCGCGTCGGTCACCCGCGACCTGTCCGCCGGCCGAAAGATCGCCGCCGGCGAAGCCTTCGCCACCCTCGGCAGCGCCGGCGAGAACGGCGGCTGGCCGCCGCACCTGCACCTGCAGGTCGGTTTGTTCGAGGCGCCGGGCTCGGCCTGGCCGGGCGTCGCTGACCCCGACGAGTGGCCGTGCTGGCGAGCACTGTGCCCGGACCCCGCGCCCTTGCTCGGCCTCGCAGCGGGCCACGCGAGTGCGACCGAACTGGACCACGAAGCCCTGCTGGCGCGCCGGCGGGCGCGGACCGCGGCCAACCTGAAGCTCTCCTATGCCGAGCCGCTCACGCTGCTACGCGGGTGGCGAAGCTACCTGTTCGACGAGCGCGGCCGGACCTACCTCGACGCGTTCAACAACGTGCCCCACGTGGGCCACGCGCACCCGCGGATCGCCGCCGTGGTGAGCCGCCAGTCGCGGTTGCTCAACACCAACACCCGCTACCTGCACCCGCTGCTGAGCGACTACGCCGATGCGCTCGTCGCCCGCCTGCCGGCGCCGCTGGAGGTCTGTTTCCTGCTCAACTCGGCCAGCGAGGCCAACGAGCTCGCCCTGCGCCTGGCGCGAGCCCGCACCGAGGCGCGCGACATGATCGTGTCGGCGGCGGGCTACCACGGCCACACCTGCGCCACCATCGACCTCAGCGACTACAAGTTCAGCGGGCCCGGCGGCGGCGGGCGTGCGCCCTGGGTCCACGTCGCGCCGATTCCCGACACCTACCGCGGCCGGTTCAAGGCGGACGACCGCGACGCCGGCCCGCACTATGCCGCCGCGGTGGCGGACATCGTGCGTGACCTGCAGGCGCGGGGACGGCGGCTGGCGGGGTTCATCTCCGAGCCCTTTCCGAGCGTCGGCGGCCAGATCGTGCCGCCGCCCGGCTACCTGCGCGCCGTCTACGCGCACGTGCGTGAGGCGGGCGGGGTGTGTATCGCCGACGAGGTGCAGACCGGGCTCGGGCGGCTGGGGCGCTTCGCGTGGGGCTTCGAGCAACAGGGCGCGGTGCCGGACATCGTGGTGCTGGGCAAGCCCATCGGCAACGGCCACCCGCTGGCCGCGGTGATCACCACGCGGGCCATCGCCGACAGTTTCGCCAACGGCATGGAGTTCTTCTCCACCTTCGGCGGCTCGACCCTGTCGTGCGCGGTCGGCCTCGAAGTGCTGCGGATCCTCGACGAGGAGCGCCTCGCCGAGAACGCGCAGGTGGTCGGCGAACGGTTGCTGGCGGGTTTGAGCGACATCGCCGCGACCACTGCGGCCATCGGTGACGTGCGGGGCCTGGGGTTTTTCCTGGGCGTCGAGCTGGTCGCGCAGGACGGCTCGCCGGACCGGGCCGCGGCGGCCTACGTGGTCAATCGCCTGCGCCGGCAACGCGTGCTGATCGGCTCGGAGGGCCCGCACGAGAACGTGCTCAAGATCCGCCCGCCGCTGTGCTTCTCCGCCGCCGATGCCGAGTTCTTCCTGGCGCGCGCGGCCGGGGTGTTCGACGAAATGCCGCTGCGGCGTTGAGCGCCGGGGCGCGTCGAGCGCGAGGTGTCCCGTCGTCCGACTAGCTCTCGCCCGCGCCGGTCGCGGCGGCGCGCAGGCGGTCCACGGCGGCCTCGATCGCTACCTCGCCCGTGCAGTCCTTGAACGCGGCCATGCGCCGGTAGATTTCCGCGGCCGCCTCGTGGAAGCCGCCGGGCAGGCCGGCGCCCGCAAAGGTCGCGGCGATCTCGCGCATCTCGCCCTCGAAGCGCCAGGCCTTGGCGGCCGCGGCGGGTACGCCGCGATCGGCGCGCGCCGCCAGGTCGGGCAGGAAGACCGCCCACTCGGCGCGCAGGGCCTCGCGTACGCCGTGCTGTGTCGCAAGTGCCTCGATCGCCGCCAGCAGCGCGCTGGAGCCCTTGGTGTAGGCGGCGAACGCCATCTTCAGCGCCGACGCCGCGCCCACCGGGGCGTCCAGGACGCCGACGTCCACGGGGCCGCCCGCAAACAGCGCCGCCGCCTCGGCAGCGCGCGCGCCGGACAGGCGCAGGTGGGTGCTGCCGGGTCGCGTGACCGGGGGGCCGATG
>JBFJWO010000138.1:0-10715 GCA_041623575.1 Gammaproteobacteria bacterium | reverse complement strand
CCTCGAGCGCGTCGCCGATCTTCTCCACGCGGGTGGCCCGCAAGCCGGTGCGCGAGCCGGGCAGGGCGCTGACCCGCACCTGGTCGCCCATCGCGAGGGTGTCGAAACCGAACCCCTCGCCTTCGAACACGGTGTCCTTGCGGCGCAGGGTGACGGTGGTGCCGAAGATGTCGACGGTGCGGGTCTTGCCGTTCGCGCTCGGCGCCTCGACCGTGCCGACCGGGCCGCGCAGATTGTGATCCACCACGACGCCGTCGGCGACGCCGGTGGTGTCGTCGTTTCGCCGCCCGCGGACGGTGACGTACATGCCGAGCCGCAGGTCACCCTCGCTCGCCCTGCGCTCGTCGATCTCCACCTCGGCCATCGAGGTCTCGTACTCGACGCCGTTGACGAAGATGCTGCCGAAGTCGGTGATGGTCCCCTGGGCGACGATACCCGAGCCGCCGATACCGCCCCCGCTCTCGCTGCCGAGATCACCGCCGTTGCAGGAGAGCAATACCGTGCCGGCCGTTGCCGCGGCCAGCAGCAGCCTGGCGCCTTTCGCGTTCATTCCCGGGTCTCCGCGACGTCGTCTTCGAAATAGTAGATACCGAGGCTCACGCTCTTGCGTCGAGCGCCGTCGGCGCCGGGTGCGTGCTCGTGCTCCGCGAGCCAGGTGTTCAACTGCTCGAGCAGCAGCTGCCCCTTGCGGGCGGCCAACGCCTGGAACTCACGCGCCACCGCATCCGGCACGCTGGAGTAGAACACCTTGCGCTGGAAGCGCAACTCGTCGTCCGGGCTGCGCAGGTTGTGCTCGATGGTGGCGATGAGTTCCGCGCTGTCGGCGCCGAGAATACGGATCTTCTCGACCGGGTCTCCCGCCGGCACGTAGGCGCGCTTGATCAACTTCACGTGCGTGCCGATCAGTTGCACGCACTCGGCGCTGCGCAGCACCGACAGCATCGCGCGGGTGGGCACGTCGCCGCTGAAGTCCTTGACCAGTTCGGCGAACGAGTTCTTGCCCTCCAGCGCCAGCGAGTAGGGTCGCCCGCGCGAATCGCAGAACCGCTGGTCGGTGGTCCAGCCCGAGAGCACCCGGATGGCGCGGTTGAAGCGACGGTGCGCGGCCTCGTCGCCGGCCTCGTCGATTTCCGTCAGGCGCTTGACCTCCTTGCGGGTCAGGCCGGTCAGCGCCGCCACGCGGGATATGGTCTGCTTGCGCCCGGGCTCGGCGAATTCCTCGAACGCGACCTCGACGAAGACCTTGCGTGCCAGCTCGGCGAAAACGCCGTAGGACAGGCCATTGCGCAGCAACACCCGCACCAGCGGGCGCAGCAACGTCGCCAGCGCACGCGCCAGCGCCTGCTGGATATTGCCGGACTCAGCCATCGCGGTGTGGGTGTCGGGTGACCATCGGTTCGAATTGTACTAAATTTCCCAAAAAATGAGGAGCCGGTTCCAGATCCCCGACCACGGCGGCGTATCACCAACGGCGGGTTGCCCGCTGCACGGCGCCGCGCGGATACTGCGAGGCCCGATTCTCGAGGCGAGAGCGACCATGTACGGATTCTTTACCCACATCACCGGGACCTTCGATGAGGCCGTCGCCAGGGTAACGGCGGCCCTGAAGGACGAGGGCTTCGGTGTGCTCACCACCATCGATGTGCAGGCCACGCTGCAGGAGAAACTCGGCGTGGAGCGCAGACCCTACACGATCCTGGGTGCCTGCAACCCGCCGCTCGCCAACCGCGCGCTCGAAGCCGATCCGGACATCGGTCTGCTGCTGCCCTGCAATGTGATCGTGCGCGAGGACGACGACGGGCGCATCAGCGTCGGGTTCATGGACCCGGCGGCGGTGCTCGCCCTGGTCGAGCGACCGGAGGTGGCGGAACTGGCCGGCGAAGTGCGCACGCGACTGCAGCGGGTGGAGCGGGCTCTCGGCTGAGCGCACGAAGTGCGACCGCTACCGCAGTAGGCGGGAGGCGCGTTGCGCTACACTGACCGTCCTTTCGTCGCGAACGTCGAGATGTACGCACCCGGGTCATTCCTTCGCCGCGTTCCCGCGCTGCTGGCGCTGCTCGTCGCGCTGGGCGCGCCGCCCGTCGGCGCCGGGGGACCGGGCGCACGCCTCGCCGAAGCATTGAGCGCCGCCGACACCGGCCGTAGCGGGCCGGCGCTGAGCATGCTGGAGGAACTGCTGGCGGAGCATCCAGCGTTCGGACTGGCCCACCTGATACGCGGCGACCTGCTCGGCGCCCGTGCCGGCGCCGCTCCCGGGCTGACGTCGCCGGCGTTCGCCGACCTGCTGGCCGAGGCGCGCGCGCGGCTGCGCGCCTCGAGCGCGGCCGCTCAGCATGCCGCTCGGGGTCGGCTGCCCGATTTCCTCCTGAGAACGTCGCCTGCCCTGCGGCAGGTGATCGCGGTCGACGTCGAAGCGGCACGCCTGTACCTGTTCGAGCGCCACGGCGGCGAGTTGCGCCTGGCGGACGACTACTACGTCTCCATCGGCCGCAATGGCGCGGCCAAACGGCGCGAGGGCGATCGGCGCACGCCGCTCGGGGTGTATTTCGTGAGCGGACGCGTGCCGGCTGCCGTGCTGCCGGATTTCTACGGCGCGGGTGCCCTGCCGGTGAACTACCCCAACGAGTGGGACCTGCGCCAGCGGCGCGACGGTTACGGCATCTGGCTGCACGGCGTGCCGAGCGGAGTCTACAGCCGCCCGCCCCGCGCGAGCGACGGTTGCCTGGTGCTTGCCGACGGCCATCTTCGGGACCTGTGGCAGCGGGTGGAACCGGTGATCACGCCCGTGGTGATCGCCGAGCGCCTGCGCTGGGTCGAGCGCGCCGCGCTGGATACCAGCGGCGAGGCCCTGGCCAGCGCCGTGGAGACCTGGCGCCGCGATCGGGAGAGCCGTGCCCGCCCGGCCTTCGCGCGCCACTACGCGGCGGATTTCAGCAGCGATGCACACGACCGCGAGGCATGGCTGGCCCACGAAGCCCGCGCCGGTGGCGCCGGGCGTTTCGTCGAGGTGGATCTCGACGAACTGAGCGCGTTCGCCTACCCCGGCGAGCCCGACCTCGCGCTGGTGACTTTCGTGCAGCGTTACCGCAGCGACAGCCACGCCTCGCAGGAACGCCGTCGCCAGTACTGGCGGCGCGGCGAGGACGGGACATGGCGCATCGTGCAGGAGGGGCGCGCCCGCCTCAGGCCGGTGCACCTGCGCGGCATTCCCGCGCCCGGCCGCGCGGCGCTGCAGTCGGCAAGCCCAAGCTGAACCGGCCCCGGCTCAGCGCGCGGCGATCACGGCCTCGAGGTCGGCTACCGTCACCGTTCCCTGGAAGGCGCGGGCGAACTTGCCCTCGGGGTCGACGACGAACGTGGTCGGCAACACCTTGACCGTGCCGAAGGGTGTGACCGGCGACTGGCCCTGCCCGAGAATCGGGTAAGTCACGCCGAGGCGCTCTACGAAGGCCCGCAGCTCCTGCGCCGGCGCGTCCTGGAAGTTGACGCCCCACACCACCGCATCGCGGTCCTTGTGCGCCTGGTGGAAGGCTTCGAGCGCGGGCATCTCCTCGATGCAGGGTGGGCACCAGGTGGCCCAGAAATTGATGACCACCCACTTGCCCTGCAGGTCCGACAGCCGGTGCTCGCGCCCGTCGAGGTCGCGCAGCACGTAGTCGGCGTGGACGTTGCCCGCCGCCCCGGCCAGCAGCAGTGCCAGGACCAGGCCGCGGCGGGTGATCATTGTGCGGCGTCGGCCTCGCCGCTGCGCGCGCTGGCGATCTCCATCTGCGCGAACAACTGCCGCGCGGGGACGTAGCCCATGATCTGCTCGCCGCTGTCGGTGATGGTCATGGGTGTGCCGCGCAGCCCCAGTTCGCGGCCGAGCGCCAGGTGTTCCTCGACCGGGTTGTCGCAGGTACGCGGTTCCGGGCTGCCGCCGGCCTTGGCGAAGGTCAGCTGCTCCTGGCGGTCGCTCGAGCACCACACCGAAACGGCCTTGCGCCCGGAGGGCGACTGCAGCCCCGCGCGCGGATACAGCATGTAGCGCACGCGCACGCCCAGGTCGGCGTACTCGCCCATCTCGTCGTGCAGCTTGCGGCAGTAGGGGCAGTCGATGTCGGTGAACACCGTCACGGTGTGCTTGGCCTCGCCCTTGGGCTCGAAGACGATCATGCGCGCTTCGTCGTAGTCGGCCAGCCGCTCCAGGCGCACCCGCGACAGGTAGGACTCGGACAGGTCCGCGCGGGTGCTGAGATCGACCAGCTTGCCCTGGAACACGTAACGCCCGTCGGCGCTCGCGTACAGAACGGTCGAGCCCAGGCCCACCTGGTAGATACCGGGGATCGGGGTCGCCGACAGGTGATCGATGCGGGCGCTCGGAAACTGCTGGGCAAACACCGCTCGGATGACGTCTTCGGGCGCCGCCAGCGACGGGGCGCTCACCGCGGCGGCCAGCAGCGCAGCGCCGGCGGCGGACAGGATTCGTGACTTCATTGCTTGAGCTCCAGGGGGCTGTTCGGGGCCGGGGTCAGGGTCGACCCGGCGGTTAGGGACCGTTGGCAATTATGGCGGCCAAGGGCATTAGATACCTGAGCGAGCGCTTGGTTCGCGCTCAGCGCCGGGCGGGCTCGCCGCCGAGCGCGTCGAGAATCGGGCACTCGCTCGCCGGGGCCGAGGCCCCGTCGCAGTGCGCGCTCATCTCCTCCAGCGCACCGTGCAGGCGTTGCAGGTCGTTGACCTGCTGCTCGATCCGGGCGCAATGTTCGCGCAGCAGCCCCTTGACTTCGCTGCGGGTGTGGCTGTCGGCATCGCCGGCAATGGCCAGCAGGGTCTCGATCTCGGCCAGCGAGAAGCCCAGTTCCCGGCAGCGGCGGATGAACGCCACGCGGCGGACCTGCTCGGCGTCGTAGAGGCGGTAGCCGCCGGCGCTGCGCTGCGGCGCAGCCAGCAGGCCCTGCTTTTCGTAGTACCGAATGGTCTCGACCTTGCAGCCGGTATGGCGCGACAACGCGCCGATGGTGATGGCTGCGCTCGGGAGGGCGGGCCGTGAGGCGGCCGCGCCGTTGCCGGGCGTTGGCATGCGGGAATCCAAGGCTGTAGTCATTGCAGGGTTGGATTGTACGCGAGGGACACGCGGAGCGCCACGCCCGCCGTTCAACGCAGGGCCGCGGTGTAGAGCTTGCCGAAGCCGGGTTGGGTGTCGCCGACGCCGACGAGGCGCAGGCAGTGCCAGGCGAGGGCGTGGTTGCTCGACGACACGGGTTTGCCGAGTTCGGCCTCGATCTCGTTGGCGACGGCCGCCAGGCGCAGGCTGGTGCTGGCGACGAACACCATGTCGACTTCGGGGCGCCGCCCCAGGCGCACCGCCGCATCGCGCACCGAGCGCTCAGTGATACGAGCCGCGCGCGAATCGTCGTCTTCGTTGAACGAGCCCACCGCGCGCACCGCGTAGCCCAGCCGTTGCACGCGCTCGCGCAGGCGCTGGTTGATCTCGTCGCCGTAAGGCGAGAGCAGCGCGACTCGACGCGCGCCCATGGCTTCGAACGCCGCGGCCGCCGCGCGCAAAGGCGTGGTGCATTCCACCTGCGGGCGGACCTTGTGGATCTTCTCGAAAACCCGCTCGTCGCCGATCACGGTGCTGGCAGCGGTGGCGCCGAAGGCGACCACGTCGAGGTCCATGCCCGGCAGCAGCAAGGCGGCGCCGCCGGCGATCCGGTCGGCCATCGCGGCCAGGGTCTCGGGGGTGAGTTGCGGGTCGTTGTGGATGCGCGAGGCGTAGACCGCCACGCCGGGCAGGTCGAGCAGTTGCCGGAACTCCTGCTCGAGCACCAGTTCGCTGGAAGCGACCACCACCCCGATACTGCCGCGCTCGCCGACCCCGTTGTCGAACTCGAACGGGAGGTGCCGGCGCATTACGGGTTCGCCCTCGCGCGGTGCCGTCGCCTCAGCCATGCTTGCCTCCGTCAGGGTCCGCGCGCCGCCATCGGGACCGGCGCCGATTGTAGCAGGCGCGCCCGCCACGCCCGGGGGCGCGCTTCACTGGTTGCGCAGCATCGGCGCCGCCTTGCGCCCCAGCGCCCGCCAGGTCCCGACGAACCCGAGCGCCAGGGTGATGGCCGTGCACAAGGCCGCGGTGCCGAACACCGCGCCCGGCACGAACTGCCACGGGGCGTCCATCAGCAACTGCATTATCCCCCACGCCGCCAGCGTACCGGCGACGATGGCGATCGCCGCGGTCAGGCCGCCGAGCAGGCTGTACTCCAGCAGGTAGCTGCCGAGCGCGTCGCGCCGGGTGGCGCCGAACACCTTGAGGAGCACGCTCTCGTAGACTCGCCGCCGGTGCCCGGCCGCGATGGCGCCGGCGAGCACGAGGGTGCCGGCGACCAGGGTGATCGAGGCGACCCCGCGCACGGCGGCCCCGATCCGCGACAACAGGTTGCTGACCGTGTCGAGCGCGTCGGTGATGCGGATGGCGGTCACGTTCGGAAACGCCGCCACCAGTGTCTGCTGCACCGCGTTCTGCGCGCTCGCTTCGGCATCGAGCGTGGCGAGGAAGGCGTGCGGGGCGTTACGCAGCGGTTCGGGCGAGAACATGATGGCGAAGTTGAGCTGCAGGCTCCGCCAGGGCAGTTCGCGCACGTTGGCCACGCGACCGGTGATGCGTCGCCCGAGCACGTTCAGGCTGATCTCGTCGCCCACACCGATGTCGAAAGCCGCCGCCACGTCGCTGTGAATCGACAGCAGCGGCGGCCCGGCGTAGTCCGCGGGCCACCATTCGCCGGCGACGATCTCGGCCTCCGGCGGCGCTTCGGCTGCGTAGGTCAGGCCGCGGTCGCCGCGGATCAGCCACGCGTAGCGCTGGTCGGTGAGCACCTCCTCCGCCTGGCGGGAATTCACCTCCAGGATGCGCCCGCGCAGGTACGGCACCTTGCGCAGCCGCCCGGTACCCGGCACGGCCATGGCGGCCTTTTCGAACCCCTCGATCTGGTCGGACTGGATGTCGATGAAGAAGAACGCCGGCGCCGCCTTGGGGATGGCGTCCTCCACCTGCCGGCTGAGATTGCCCTGCACGAGCGCGACCACGACCAGCACCGTGAGCCCGAGCCCGAGGGACAGGACCACGTCGGGCGTCAGTGCCCCGGGTCGGTGGAGATTGGCCACCGCCAGGCGGATACCGGGGTGGCGGGGTGTGCGCAGCCTGGGCAGGTAGCGCACGATCAGCCAGGCGGTGAGACGCAACACCGCCATGACCGCGACACTGCCGATGACGAAATAGATCGCGAAGCGACGGTTGTCGGTGCTGAACACCGTGAGCGCGATGAGCGCGCCGACGCTGCCGAGCGCGAGCAGCAGCGGGCCGGCCTGCGGGCGGGAGCGCCCGTGCGGAAGCGACTGGCGGAACAACGCGGCGGGTGGCACGTCGTGGGTGCGCGCCAACGGCCAGGCCGAGAAGGCGAGCGTCGTGAAGACGCCGAACAGCGCGGCCACTGCCAGCGCCCCCGGGTAGATCCCGGGCTTGAAGGGCACCGGCAGGCTGCTCTCGATCAGGGCGCCGGCGACCCAGGTCGCTCCGCCACCGGCCAGCAGGCCCAGCGCGATCCCGCCGGCGGCGAGCATCAGCACCTGCAGGGTGTAGGCGTTGAACAGCACGGTGCCCGTCGCGCCGACGCATTTGAGCATCGCGATGCTGCGGATCTTGCCGTCGATGTAGGTCCTGACGGCGTTGCTGACGCCGACGCCGCCGACCAGCAGGGTGGTCAGGCCGACCAGCGTGAAGAACAGGGTCAAGCGGTCGATCACACGCTCGACGCGCTCGGCCGGGCGGCGGTAGTCGCGCACTCGCCACAGCGCCTCGGGGAAGCGCAGGTCCAGGGCGGCGCGGAAGGTCTCCGCGGAGACCGCGTCGGGAATGCGCAGGCGATAGCGGTGGCGCGCCAGCGAGCCGGTGACGAGCAAGCCGGTCTCGGGCAGCGAGTCGATGCTGGTGAGCAGCCGCGGCGCGAACCCGAACGCGCCGCCACCCGCCCGGTCGGGCTCGTTCTCGATCACGGCGCGCACTTCGTAGCTTGCTTCGCCCACCCGCACGATGCTGCCGATGCTGATGCCGAGCCGCTGCAGCAACAGCCCCTCGACCGCCGCGCCCCAGACCCCGGCGCGCGGCTCCAGCGCGGCGGCCAGCGCCTGCCCGCCGAACAGCTTTACCGTGCCGTACAGCGGGTAGTTCGACTGCACGGCCTTGAGCTCGATCAGCGCGCTGGATTCGCCGTCGGCGCGGCGCGCCATCGCCCGCGTCTCGACATAGTAGGTCCGCTCGCTGGCGTGCTCGTCGAGGTAGGCGAGCTGCTCGGGATCGGCGGGACCGCTCATCGTGCGGATGGCGATATCGCCGCCCAGGATCTCGCGCCCGTCGTCCCGCAACCCGGCGGCGACGCCGCTGGAGAGCGATTGCACGATCGCGATGGCGCCCACGCCGAGCGCGAGCGACGCCATCAGTATCCGAAAGCCCCGGATTCCGCCACGTAGCTCCCGCAGCGCCAGGCGCAGGGCGAGCGGCGTCACGCGACTGCCTCGGCGGGCGCCGACTCGATGCGCCCGTCGATCAACCGCACGGTGCGCCGGCACTGCGACGCCAGCCCGCTGTCGTGGGTGATCAGCATCAGGGTGGTGCCGTGGTCGCGGGCGAGCTCGAACATCAGCTCGATGACGTGGGCGCCGGTCTCGCGGTCGAGGTTGCCGGTGGGCTCGTCGGCCAGCAGCAGCACCGGGCGCGGGGCCAGCGCGCGCGCGAGCGCCACCCGCTGCTGCTCGCCGCCGGAGAGCTGCCCCGGGTAGTGCGCCAGGCGGTGCCCGAGTCCGACCGCGCGCAGGCCGGCCTCGGCGCGGTCGAAGGCGTCGTCGGCGCCGGCGAACTCGAGCGGGATGGCGACGTTCTCCACGGCGTTCATGGTCGGGATCAGGTGGAAGTCCTGGAACACGATCCCCACCCGATCCCGGCGGAACAGGGCCAGCTGGTCCTCGTTCATCGCCGCGAGCGGCTGCCCCGCCACCGTGACGCGCCCGCTGGTCGCGCGCTCCAGGCCGGCGATCACCATCAGCATGCTAGACTTTCCCGACCCCGAAGGGCCGACCACGCTGAGTGTTTCGCCCTGCGCGACCGCGAGATCGATGCCGCGCAGGATGTGCACCTGGCCGGCGCTGCTCGCGAGGGTGAGATGAACGTCTTCGAGTTCGACGCTGAGAGGTCGGTCCGTGTCGATGCTAGTCAAGCGAATGGTCCTGTTGCTGTTTGTCGGCGCGCTGCTGGCGCCGGGGATCGGGCCCGGTGCGGCCGAGCGCGTGCGCATCCTCGCGTTCGGCGACAGCCTTACCGCCGGCTACGGGCTTCGCGACGAGGACAGTTTTCCGAGTCAGCTCGAGCGCGCATTGCGCGCCGCCGGACACCCCGCCGAGGTCATCAACGCGGGGGTCTCCGGTGATACCACCACCGGCGGCCGGGCGCGGCTCGACTGGGCGTTGCAGGACGACCTCGACCTGGTGATCGTGGAACTCGGTGCCAACGACGGTCTGCGCGGCATCGACCCCGAACTGACGCGCGCCAATCTGGCGACGATCCTCGACAAACTCAAGCAGCGCGGCGTGGCGGTGCTGCTCGCCGGGATGTATGCCCCGCCCAACCTCGGCGCCGACTTCGTGCGGCGATTCAACCGGATCTACCCGGAACTGGCAAGCGAGCACGGGGTTGCGCTCTACCCGTTCTTTCTCGAAGGCGTGGCGGCGGTGCCGGCACTCAACCAGGCCGACGGCATCCATCCCACGGCCGAGGGCATCGGCATCATCGTGCGCCGCATCCTGCCGCACGTGACGGCACTGCTCGAGCCCTGAGCCGCGCCCGCTCAGGCCGCGGCGTGGTCGGCGCCGGCCGCCTCGGCGTTGCCCGTCACGTAGGCGAGCAATCGTACCACCTGCTCGGTCGAACTCGTCCAGGCCAGCGCCGCGGCGTCGACTTCCTTCAGCGCATGCACGAGGTCCTCGTCGTGCAGGGTGATGTAGGGCTTGCCCGTCGCCGCGCAGCAGCCGGCGTCGAAGGCGGCGTTCCACTGGCGGTACTTGTCGCCGAAACGCACCACCGCGAGGTCACTGCGCTCGAGCAGCGTGCGGGTGCGGATGGCGTTGACCTTGGCCGACTTGTGATCGCGCCAGAACCCGCTGCGCTCCTCGCCCAGCACGTCGCCGGCGGCATCGCTGGCGGCATGGTCGGTCACGGCGGAACAGAACGTGATCGGCAGCCCGAGCGCCGCACAGCCGGCCTCGATCCGGGCGCGCCAGTCGGTGTGGATCTCGCCCGACAGGTAAACGGTCCATTGCATTGGAGGACTCCTGGTGTTCAACGGTGTTGGGGATCGACGGCCGCGATCGGCGCGGCGAACCGCCGGTGCGCCGCGGCGTCGACGGGTTTGCGTTGCGCGCGGCCGCTGGCCGGATAGTCCGTCAGGCAGTTGCCGTCGCGCCAGTCGCGCGCCGGGCGCGGGCTGAAGCCGCCGCCACCGTTCGGGCACGCGTTGCCCGGCACGCCGGTCGCGCACGCCGCGCAGAAGGCGCCCTCGAAGCGGCAGATCATGGCATCGGTGGCCTGCGGCGGCAGGGAGGTGCCGGCGTTCTCGCGGATCGGGCGCAGTTCCAGCATGCCCCGAGCGCTACCGCGCGCCTGCCCCGAGTGCCGACATGCCACAGGG
>JBFJWO010000137.1:0-10719 GCA_041623575.1 Gammaproteobacteria bacterium | reverse complement strand
GGCTCGGGCCAGGCGCTGGAACGGGTCAGCGAAATCACCAC
The DNA here is from genome assembly GCA_041623575.1 of Gammaproteobacteria bacterium. Taxonomy (GTDB): domain Bacteria; phylum Pseudomonadota; class Gammaproteobacteria; order JAHELT01; family JAHELT01; genus JAHELT01. The sequence goes on along the minus strand of JBFJWO010000137.1, from coordinate 10,678 downwards.
CGCGGCGGCGGCGACCCAGACGGCCCAGGGCGCGGACCAGGCCCACGGGGAGAGCGGGCTCGCCTGCATCCGCGAGCGCAACGAGGCCACTCGCTGCGCCGGCGCCGGGCCCGGCGTGAACCAGTCCGGGCGTTTGAGCCGCAGGGTCGGCATGGCGAGCAGCCACCACAGCGGGAAACACAGGGCCCACAGGCCGACGGGGCGCTCGATCAGGAAGTGTCCGACCACCACGACCGCGGCCGCGGCCGCCGTCACGGCGATGAGTAATGCCAGCTGGCGGCGCAGTTGCACCGCCCCGGCGCCCGTCGGGCGCGGCCGCGCCGGGAACGCCAGCACGAATGCCGCCGGCCAGGCGGTCATGACCAGATCGAAGACCAGCGCGAAGGCCGCCATACGCTTACCCCTGCTGCCAGAAATGCCGCAGCGACGCCTCGAATATCCCTCTCATCGTCGATTCCCCGAATCCCTTGAGCCGTGCTTCGCTCAGCACCTGGTCCAACGCGTCACGCAGTTCCCGGCTGGCAGCCTTGCCGGGCTTCGCGCGGCTGCGGGGCGTGACTACCGTGCCGCGCCCACGCTGAGTGCGGATGAGGCCCTGTGCCTCCAGTGCGCGGTAGGCGCGGGCCACGGTGTTGAGGTTGACGCCGAGGTCGCCGGCCAGCTGCCTGACCGGGGGCAGCGGCTCGCCGGGCTGCAACTCGCCGGCGGCCAGCGCCCGGCGCAACTGGTCCTCGATCTGCTCCACCAGCGGGACGGGTGCGCCGAGGTCGATCCGGATCATCGTCGAATAGTATCATACTTTGATACAATCGCAAGCGGCCACCGGGCGGTGGTCGGCGGCGCGCGCCGGGCGCTACAATTGCGCCGCCGCGCCCGGCGTGACCCGCCCTGGGCGGCGCCGCCTTCGTCGCCCGAACCGAACACGCCACGACCCTGGAGGCCAACGCGTGCACTCAGCGCCCGCGAGATCGCGACTCGCCCGCAACGACCCGCCGGGGCGCTGAGCGGTGGCGCGCTACAACAACGCCCTGCAACAACGGTGGTGGTACTTCCGCCGGCGCTTCCGCCGCCAGCCGCGGCTCACCGGGCGCAACTACCGCCTGGCGAGGCAGTTGCTGCTCGACGTGGCCGACGCCTGCAACGAGGCCGGCGTGGACTATGCATTGGACGGGGGCACGCTGCTCGGCCTGGTGCGCGACGGCGACCTGATCCCCTGGGACAAGGACGTCGACCTGACCATGGCGTACGAGAGTGTGCCGGCGTTCAAGTCGACCTATCCCCGACTCGCCGCGCGCGGCTGGCGAATCGCCGATCACTACACCATGCCCGGCGACGACCGCGCCTGGCGGCGCGGGCAGATCCGCTCGATCAAGCTGCGCAACGCCCGTTTCGGGCGCTTCGGGCGCGGGCGCATCGTGCTCGACATCTTCGTGCGCTACCGCCATGAAGGCGGCTACTGGTGGGCGCACCGCGGCAACGTGAACCGGGTCGACGCGGACTACTTCGACCGCGCGCAGTGGCTGGAGTGGGGCGGCAGGCGCCTGCGCGTGCCACACGACCGCGAAGGCTACCTCGCGCTGCTGTTCGGCGACTGGCGCCGCCCCGATCCGGAGCACAACAGCAGCGTCGACGACGGCACCATCGTCGGCAAGCTGCAGCGCGACCCGTGACCGGTCGGGCGGCGTGCTCCACCGCTTCGACGGCGGTGGCTTGCTCGCCGAGGGTGAAAGAGAAGGTCGCGCCCGCGCCCGGCGAGGCCTGCGCCCGGATCTCGCCCCCGTGGGTCTGCACGATGCGTTGTACGGTCACCAGGCCGATGCCGGTACCTTCGAACTCGGCGCCGTGCAGGCGCTCGAAGATGCCGAACGGCTTGCGCGCGTACTGCATGTCGAAGCCGACACCCTTGTTACGCACGAAGATCACGCGCTGTCGGCCGCGCTGCCCGGTGCCGACGGTGATCGCGGGCCGGCATCGCGATCGGCGTGACTGAACGAGCGCGTGTGGTAGATTAATCCGACTCGGGAAAATGCTGATTCACTGTGCGTAACAGGCCGATGGTCCGTGCCCGACCGGCGCGGTATCGATCCGCCAGGGAGACTCGGGACGACCCATGTCCACCACTCGCCGCGTGAGCGCAGCGATCGCCGCCTGGCTCGCCCCGCTGGCAGGCACTTGCCTCGCCGGCGCCGCGCTCGCGCAGGGGCTCGCGCCGACCACCGGGACCGGGATCGGGATCTTCTACCAGCCCGGCGCCCCCGCCGCCACCGACCTGTGGCAGGAAGGCGACCCCGGCCGTCGACTGCAGTTGCGCGGGCGCGTGCTCGACACCCGCGGCGCGCCGGTGGCCGGCGCCCTCGTGGAGTTGTGGCACGCCGACGGCACCGGCAGCGTCGACGAAACGCGCTACCGCTCGGCCCTGCGCACCGCGGCCGACGGCAGCTTCGGCGTGCGCACCGTGCTGCCCGGTCACATCGAACTGGCGCGCTACAACGACGTGTGGGGGGCGCGACACATCCACCTGCAGATCACCCACCCGGCCCACCCGCGGCTGGTCAGCCTGGTCTACTTCAAGGGCGACGAGCGACTGCCCGGCACGCCGTACCCGGAGCTGGCCATTGCCCTCGAAGAGGCGCGGGTCGGCGAGGAGACGTTGTTGTTCGGGCAGATCGAGATCGTGTTGCGGTGACTTTGTCACAACCGCCGCAGCATGCCGCCGTGCCCGTTCTATACTCGACTGGTCGCGATCCCGTCTTGCGGGGGGCGCATCGCGCACGATGCGCACGCGACGGGTTCCCCAGGGCTAACCCTGTTTTCGACGAACCGTGGAGGCTATAACCATGAGACGAACGATTCCGATCACGGCGGCCGCGCTGGCGCTGGCCCTGGCGCAGGGCGTCGCGGCCGAGCAGCGCATCGGGCGGACCATCGGCGTGACCTGCGCCGGTTGTCACGGCACCGACGGCATCAGCCGCGGCGATGCGCCGTCGTTGCGCGGCAAGTCGGCCGCGTTCCTGGCCGATACGTTGCTGGAGTTCAAGAGCGGCACGCGCGAGGCGAGCATCATGAACCGCATCGCCAAGGGCTACACGGACGAGCAGATTCGCGCCGTGGCCGACTACTTCGCGGCCATGAAATAAGGGGAACGACGCCATGAGCAGCTTCGATCGACGCACTATCAATCGACGTGATTTTCTCAAGCTGGCCGCGGCCGGCGGTACGAGCGGCGCGCTGGCGCTGCAGGGTTGCGCGGGCATGCGCGACACCACAATGGCGCCGGGTCCGCGCGTGGTCGTCGTCGGCGGCGGTTTCGGCGGTGCCACCGCGGCCAAGTACATCCGCATGTTCGACCCGGGCGTGCAGGTCACCCTCATCGAGGCCAACGCCACCCACACCACCTGCCCGGGCAGCAACTGGGTGCTGGGCGGGCTGCGCAGCCTCGAATCGATCACCTTCGACTACGGCGTGTTACGCAAGCGGCACGGCGTCGAGGTCGTGACGGGCAGGGCGAGCGCGATCGACCCGGACCAGCGCAAGGTGATGCTGGCCGGCGGCGGCAGCGTCGCCTACGACCGCCTGATCGTCTCGCCCGGGATCGATTTCGACTACGCGGCGATCGAGGGCCACGGTCCGGGCGACGTCGAGCGTGCGCCGCACGCCTGGCAGGCCGGCCCGCAGACTGCGATCCTGCAACGGCAACTGGAGGAGATGCCCGACGGCGGCGTGTTCGTGATCGTGCCGCCGCCCAACCCCTTTCGGTGCCCGCCGGGGCCGTACGAGCGGGTCAGCATGGTCGCGCACTACTTCAAGCAGCGCAAACCGCGCGCCAAGATCGTGATCCTGGACCCCAAGGGCGGGTTCTCCAAGCAGGGCCTGTTCATTCAGGGCTGGCAGGACCTCTACGGCTACGGCACCGACCGCAGCCTGATCGAGTACGTCCCCGGACCGGACGGCACCGTGGGCCGCGTGGACATGGCCACCCTGACGGCCTACGCGGGCGATTTCGAGAACGCGGTGCGCGCCGACGTGCTGAACCTGATCCCGGCGCAGCGGGCCGGGGCCATCGCGGTGGAGTCCGGCCTGGCCGACGACTCGGGCTGGTGCCCGGTCGATCACCGCACCTGGGAGTCGACCCTGGTGCCCGGGGTGCACGTCATCGGCGACTCGGCCATCCAGGCGCCGCTGCCGAAATCGGGCTACGCGGCCAACTCCGAAGCCAAGGTCTGCGCGGCAGCGGTCGTCGACCTGCTGCGCGGGCGCGCGGCGGGCGAGCCGAGCTGGGTGAACACCTGCTACAGCCTGGTCGGCCCGGACTACGGCATCTCGGTGGCCGCGGTCTACGACCTCACCGCCGAGGGCAAGGTCGCGTCGGTCGAGGGCGCGGGCGGGCTGACGCCGGCCGATGCCGATCGCAAGAAGGAGGCCCTGTACGCGCGCAGCTGGTACGTCAACGTGACCGACGACTCTTTCGGCTGAGCGCTGAGCCCGGCGGGTCGCCCGCCCGGCGCCTCGCAGGCCGCGAGTCGGCGCCGGGCCCCCGGGCGGGTGACGGCCCTCAGGCCGCCTGCTGGCGCGCCGCGTTTCGCATCACGTCGGCGAGCGTCGTGTACACGCTGACCCAGGCGCTCTCGACCTGCTCGGTGAAGTGCTCGCCGAGTCCCTCGCGCAAGGTCCACAGCAGCGCCGCGCCGACCGTGTAGTAGTGGTGGTCCCGGACGCCGTAATCGACGTGGCGGCGACCCAGCGCCTGCACCGCAGGGACGATCGCGCCGAGGTTGGAAAGGCGTCCGACGGCGGTGTCCAGCATCGCGATCAGGCGGCGCTGCTGTTCGCCCATGTCGCCCTCGAACAGGTCTTGCAGTCGCGGGTCGAGCTCGAACAGCTTGGAATAGAACAGCGCGGCGGCGGTCTCGGAAATCGGCGCCACCTGCTGCCAGGAAGCCTGGACGAGGCGGATATCTTCGGGGCTCATTGACGTTTCTCCTCGAGAAATCGGTCGGCGGGGCCTGTGCCCCGGGAACGGGATCAGCTTAGGGTCCGAAGGTTTCCGCCCGTTGTCGCCGTCGCCGCCCGATCGTTTCAATTGTTGCAGCCGCGCGGACCGCCTATTGCCGTTTGTTAAGCGGCCGGCGGCGCCGTGACGGCTACAATGCGCCGTGCTCGAAAGACGGCGACAACCTGTTGAGGACCCGCCCCGGGGGTGGCGCGCGCCTGCCCGTGGCGACTTGCGCGCGGTGTGCCTGGCGCTGGCCCTCGCCGGCGCCGTGTCGCCGCCGACCCTGCGGGCCGAGGGCGTGCGCCTGGAGATCGCCGGCATCGAGGACGCCGCGATCGAGCGCCAGGTGCGCCTGTTCGTCGGCGAGCCGGGCAGTGACGCCGACGCCCAGGTGCGCGCCTACCTGCGCGATCTGCCCGAGCAGACGCGGCGCGCTCTGCAGGCGATCGGCTACTACCGGGCCGAGGTCACGCTGACCCGGAAGCTGGACGAAGGTGTCACCGTGGCGAGCCTCGAGGTGCGTCTCGGCGAGCCGGTGCGTGTGGGCGAGATGGTGCTGGAGATCGTGGGCCAGGCGCGCGGGGACTCCGCTTTCGAACGCCTGCTGCGGGCGCCGGGCCTGGCACCAGGGGACATCTTCGATCACGGCCGCTACGAGGCGGTCAAGAGCAAGCTGTTCGATCTCGCCCAGACCCGCGGCTTCTTCGATGCGAAATTTCTCGAGCAGCGCGCCTCGGTCAACCGCGGCGCGGGGCTGGCCGACATCACGCTGCGCCTCGACAGCGGAATTCGCTACGCCTTCGGTGAGGTCACGTTCGACCCGGCGCCGGTGGACGTCTCGTTGCTGCAGCGCCTGGTGCCGTTCACGCCCGGCACGCCTTATCACGCCAACCTCGTGGCCGACCTGACCAACGCTATCCGGGACCGGGGCTATTTCGCCTCGGTCAGCGTCAACGTGCGTCGCGAGGAGGCGGTGGACGGGCGCATCCCGGTGCACGTCGAGCTGACCCCGACCGACCCCAACGAAGTGGGCCTGGGGATCGGCTACTCGACCGACACCGGGCCGCGCGCGCGAGCCACCTGGAGCAAGCCCTACGTGAACGACCGGGGTCACTCGCTGCGCATCGAACTCGGGGTCTCGGGGGTGCGCCAGGAACTCGGCAGCAGCTACCGCATTCCCTCCGAGGAAGACCCGGCACGGCGTTACTACCAGCTCGAGGCGGGGCTGGTCAGCGAGGAGATCGCCGAGCAGCAGAGCGACAGCCGCACGGCCGCGGTGCGGCGTGTGCGCGAGACCGAGGGCGGCTGGCGCGAAGGCGTGTTCCTGCGCTGGGACGAGGAGGAGTTCCGCTCCGCCGGCGAGGGGCGGCAGATCACGACCCTGTACGTGCCGGGGATCGAGTGGTCGCGCAGCAAGCGTCGCGGCGGGTTGCTGCCGCGCTGGGGCACCCGTTACAGCCTGCGCCTGGAGGGCGCCTCGCGCGAGCTGGCGTCCGACGTCGATCTGGGCAAGGTGGTGGTGAGCGGCAAGTGGCTGCAACCGGTGCTCGAGCGCCACCGGCTGGTGGTGCGCGCCGAGTTCGGGGCGCTCACCACCGACGACTTCTCGCGCTTGCCGAATTCCTACCGTTTCTTCGCCGGCGGCGACCAGAGCATCCGCGGCTTCAAGTACCAGTCGGTCGCGCCCGAGGACGACGAGGGCAACCTCCTCGGCGGGCGGTTCCTGAACGTGGGCAGCGCCGAGTTCGTGTGGCAGTTCACCGAGGCCTGGGGTGTGGGCACCTTTGTCGACGCCGGGCGGGCCTACACCGACGACACCGAACCGGTGCGCATCGGCGCGGGCTTCGGCCTGCGCTGGAACTCGCCCGTCGGCACCTTGCGCGTCGACCTCGCCTTCGGCGTGAGCGAGGACGACGTGCCCGAGCGGGTACACCTGACGATCGGGCCCGATCTGTGAAGCGCACGCTCTACAGCCTGGCATTGCTGCTGGCGATCGTCCTTGGCGGCGCGCTGGCGGCGGCAGCCTGGTTGCTCACCACCACCGAGGGTGCACGCTGGGTCGGTGCCCGTGTCCCGGGGCTGAGCCTGCGCATCGAGGGCGGCGACCTGTGGCGCGGACTGCAGGTGCGCGAGTTGACCTGGCAGCAGGATGCGCAGCGGGTGAGGCTGGAACGCCTGCGCACGCGCTGGGACCCGGGCTGTCTTTGGGAGCGGCGCTTGTGCGTTCAGGAACTCGGCGCGGCGCTGGTGTCCGTCGAGCTGCCCCCGGGCGGTGAGCCGCCGCCGGTCCCCGAGCCGCTGCGCCTGCCCGAATTGCGGCTGCCGCTCGCGGTCGAACTCGACGCGCTGCGGGTCGCGCGCATCGAGGTGAACCAGGGCGAGACGAGCGTCGTGCTGAACGATCTCGCGGCCAGCGCCCGCCTCGGCGAGTCGGGGCTCGAGGTGCAGACCTTGCGGCTGGCTCACGAGCTCGGCGAGTTGGAACTCAGCGGCAAGCTCGGGCTCGACGCCGGCTTCGCGCTAGACGCCGAGCTGCGGGCGCGTTTTCCCGCGCTGCTCGAGGGCGCCGACGTCGAGTTGAGCGCGCGCCTCGGCGGCAGCCTGGAGCGCCTGAGGCTCGACGCCGAGCTGAGCGGTGCGCTGGCGGCCCGCCTGGGCGGCGAGCTGCAACCGTTGCTGGCCCGGCCCGCCTACGACCTGGCGCTGCGCTGGACGCGCCTCGCCTGGCCGCCGGGCGCGGCCCAGGTCAGTCTGCGCGAGGGCAGTCTCGCACTGGCCGGCGACACGGGCCGCTACGAGCTGACGCTCGGCACGCGGATCGACCTGCCCGAGCTCCAGGATGCCGATCTGCAGCTGCGCGCCAGCGGCGACACCGCCCTGCTCAGGGTGAAAGAGCTCGCGCTGCGCCATGGCCGTGCCATCGTGCGCACGACGGGTGAGCTCGGGTTCGCGCCCGACGTCCGGTGGCAGGGCCCGCTGACCCTGGTGCGCCTCGACCTCGCGCCCTGGGTCGCCCAGTCGCAGTCGCCGCTGCGTGGTCACGCGCAGCTCGACGCCCGGGTCGCCGGCGGCGGCTGGCGGGTCGAGCTGTCCGAGCTGCGGCTCGAGGGGCGGTTCCTGGACCAGGCGGTCGGCGTGAAGGGCCGTCTCAGCGGCAGCGACCAGGGTCGCTGGGAGACGCCGGGGCTGACCGTGAGCGCCGCCGGCAACCGGCTCACGGCCAGCGGCTGGGTAACGCCCGCCGCCCCCGCCGGGCAGGACGCCTACCGCGTGGAGGTCGGCTGGGAACGGCTGGCCTGGCCGTTGCCCGGCGGGCGGGAACTGCGCAGCCCCGGCGGGCAGCTGGTTGCCGGCGGTGCCCTGGGAAGCGCCGTGTCGTACCGGGTAGAGGGCGGCGCTCAGCTCGAGGTGAGCGATCTGCCGCCGGCCCGGGTGGAAGTGGCGGCGAGTGGCGACACGAGCCGCGTCGACGTTGGGCGGCTGGCGGTGCACACGCTGGGCGGCGTGGTCAGTGCGGCAGGTGGGTTGGAGCTGGGCGAGGCGCCGGCCTGGCGAGGTACGCTCGATCTCGAGCGCATCGACCTGGCACGGCTCGACCTGGCCGCGTTGCTCGGCGGCGAGGCGCCGTCGCTCGACGGCGAGTTGAACGGGCGTGTCGTGGCCGCCGGGGAGTTCGCCGCCGCGGGTCCGGCGGTGCGCGTGGAATCGCTCAGGATCGAGGGGCGCGTGCGCGACCGGCCATTGACGGTCGAGGCGCGCGGCGCGCTCGAGCCGTCGGGTGACTGGATCATCGAGCAGGGCGAGGTGCTCAGCGGCGACAACCGGGTCAGTGTCAGCGGGGGGCTCGGCGCCGAATGGTCGCTGGCCGGCGAGGCGCGGCTGAGCGACCTGTCCGCGTTCATGGAGGCGCTGGGCGGCGATCTGCGGGCGGACTTTTCGCTCAACGGCCCGGTGCTGGCGCCCGACGTCAGGCTGGCGGCCCGGGGCAGCGAGTTGCGCTACGGCGAGCGCTCGTTGCAGTCGCTGGATCTCGATGTCGAGCTGGTCGCGTTGGGTGAGGCCGCATCGCGGGCCACCGTGCTGGCGTCCGGGCTGCGCGACGCCGGCGATCTGGTCGAGACCCTGGAACTGCGGGCCACGGGCAGTCGCGCGCGCCACAGCGTCGTGGCGCAGGCCCGCGGGGCCCTGCTGAGCCTCGACGCGACACTGGAAGGCGAGACCACGAACCAGGACTGGCAGGGGGTGTTGGCGCCGGCGCGGATCTCCGTGCGCGGCTCCGATTGGGAACTCGACGGGCCGCTCACGTTCGCCCGGTCCGACGTGCAGCATCGAATGCGGGTGCCGGCGCATTGCTGGACCCAGCAGGCGGCGCGACTGTGCCTGACCCGAGCGGTGGAACTGGACGAAGCGGGCGAGGCGGTGATCGCGCTCGAGGGCTTCGATATCCGCACGCTGGCGGCGTACCTGCCCGAAGGGACCGTCGCCGAGGGGGCGCTCGAAGCGCAGGCCCGCGTGGCGTGGTCGAGCGCGGCGGCGTTGCGGGTCGACCTCGATGCCGGACTCGACGACGCGACGCTCACCCGGCGCGCGGCCAGCGAGGACGACGAGGACCTGCGCCTCGCCGTGCGCCGGGTGAGCCTGACCGCCGCCTTGCGCGGTGAGGCGCTGGAGGCAGCGCTCTCCCTCGATGCGAACGAGTTCGGGACACTCGAGGCCGAGGCCCGGGTCGGGCTGGGCGGCGAGCAGTCGCTCGGCGGGCAGGTGCGCCTGGTCGGCCTGCAGGTCGCCGCCGCGCAAGCCTTCTTTCCGCGCCTGGGGACGCTGGCCGGGCAGGTCAGTGCGGACGGGCGCCTCGGCGGCACCCTGACCCGGCCGACGTTCACGGGCGATATCCGGGCGCGCGGTCTCGCGCTCGCCGCCCCCGACCTGCCCGTGGCGCTGAGCAACGGCGTGGTAAACATCGCCGTCGACGGCACCCGGGCGACGTTCTCCGCCACCGCCGCGAGCGCCGACGGTTCGCTCGCAGTCAACGGCGAGGCGCTGTGGGGCGACGACCCGTGGAGCGTGCGCCTGCGGGTCTCCGGGAGCGACATCCCGGTGCGCCAGTTGCCGCTGCTCAACGCCATCGCCGAGCCGCAGATCGACCTCGCGATCCGCCCGGGCGTGATCGAGCTGAGCGGCGAACTGCGCGTCCCCTACGCGCGCATCACGTTACGTGAGATCCCGGAGGGCGCGACCAGCCTGTCCAGCGACGTGGTGCTGGCGGACGCGCCGCCGGCCGAGCAGCCGGGCGGCTGGAAGATCGTCAGCCGCGTGCGCCTGGTGCTCGGCGACGACGTACGTTTCGAGGGCCTGGGCCTGGTCGCGCGCCTCGCCGGTACCGTCGATCTCGAACAGGCGGACAACGCGGTGGTGACCGCCAACGGCGAGATCCGCGTGACCGAGGGCACCTACAAGGCCTACGGGCAGAACCTGCGGATCACCGAAGGCCGACTGCTGTTCGTCGGGCTGCTGGAACGCCCGAACGTCAACCTCAACGCGGTGCGCCAGGTCGGGTCGGTGACCGCCGGGCTGCATCTGCGCGGCCCGCTGGCCGAGCCCACCGTGACACTGTTTTCGCAGCCGCCGCAGACCGAGACCAACACCCTGTCGTACATCGTGCTCGGGCGCCCGCTCGACACTCGC
>JBFJWO010000136.1:0-10719 GCA_041623575.1 Gammaproteobacteria bacterium | reverse complement strand
GCACCGCCACGCTGCAGGTATGGCGGGGCGCGCTGCAACGGCTCCTGGCGCAGAGCCGCGATGCCGGGATCGGAACCGGGTATCCCGACTACGTGGACGGCCTCCTCAAAGCGGCGGTCGACGCCGGCTACGGCGGGGAGCACGTCATGGCGCTGGTCAAGGTCCTGCGCACCGCCTCCCGCTAGTCGACGGCGCCCGTCTCGGCGCCGCGCTCGTGACTCGCGGGCTCAGGGCAACAGGAACCCGTGCGCGTAAGGATCGCGCTCGTCGACCAGCAGGGTGTTGAAGCCGGTGACACGCGCCCAGCCTTCGACGCTCGGCACGATCCCCGCGTACTCGCCGACGCGGGTCGCGGCGATCGCCTCGCCCCGGAACAGGCTGCCGATGAGGCTCTCGTGCACGAACGGTGCACCGATCGCGAGGTCGCCGCGCGCGACGAGTTGCGCCATGCGTGCGCTGGTACCGGTGCCGCACGGCGAACGGTCCACGCCCTTGTCCCCGTAGAAGACGGCGTTGCGCGCATGCGCCGTCGGGTCGCGCGGCGCACCGGTCCACATCACGTGCGAGACGCCGCGAATGCTCGGGTCCTCGGGATGCACGAAGTCGTGACCCGCGTTCAGTTGCTCGCGCAGGACCGGGCTGAGGCGCTGGATATCGCCCGCGCGCAGTTGGTCGAGGTCGCGGTAGTTGCCCTGGGGTTCGACGATCGCGTAGAAATTGCCGCCGTAGGCGACGTCGACCCGCAATGCCCCGAGTTCGGGGATCTCGACCGCAAGTGCGCGCGAGTGCACGAACGAACCGACGTTGGTCAGGCGCACGCTCTCGACGTAGTTGCCCTTGCGTGAGTAGGTCGCCGTGACCAGGCCGGCAGGGGTGTCGAGCCGCAGCACGCCCGCCTCGCGCGGTTGCACCAGGCCGCGTTCGAGCGCAACGGTCACGGTGCCCATGGTGCCGTGCCCGCACATCGGCAGGCAGCCGCTGACTTCGATGAACAGGATCGCCAGATCGCAGTCGCGGCGCAGCGGCGGGTAGAGGATCGACCCCGACATCGCGTCGTGGCCGCGCGGTTCGAACATCAGCGCCGTGCGCACCCAGTCGAAGTGCTCGAGAAAGTACCGCCGACGCTCGCTCATGGTGGCGCCCTCGAGCGCGGGCGCGCCGCCCGCCACTACCCTGACCGGGTTGCCGCAGGTGTGCGCGTCCACGCAGAAAAACGTGTGCTCACTCACGCGAGGAGCTCCAGAGCCGGTGCCGGGTGGAAAAGCGTTCCAGGCGGTAGGGCGCCAGGTCGATGTCGCTCGGGCACGCGTGTACGAGTTCGGCGATCAGGCGACCGGTGGTTGCCCCCTGGGTCAGCCCGAGATGGCCGTGCCCGAAAGCGTAATACACGTTGGCATGACGCGGCGAGCGCCCGATCACCGGCAGCGAGTCGGGCGTCGCCGGCCGCTGCCCCATCCACTGCTGCCCCTCGCCCGCGCGCAGGCCCGGGACCCAGCGTCGCCCCAGTTGCAGCAGGGCATCGGCGCGCGCGAAATCGGGCGGCGCGTCGATGCGCGCGAACTCCGCGGCGCCGCCGATGCGCAGCCCCCTGCTCATGGGCGTGATCACGAACCTGTCGTCGGCGAAAATCACCTCGCGCGTGACTTCGATGCCCGGGTCGGCGAGCGTGGTGTTGTACCCGCGCTCGGCGACCAGCGGCACGCCATGACCTTCGAGCCCCTTGACCAGCGCCCCGGACCACACGCCCGCGGCGATCACGATGTGCGCACACGCCATTCGCCCGCCGCCCTCGGTCAGCACCGCGTGACAGGCACCGTCGCGCACCTCGAAGCCGCACGCACGGGCACGCCTCACGACGCCGCCTTCGCGTTGCAGCAACTCGGCGAAAGCCGTGACGATGCGGTGCGGGTCGCGCGTGTGGCGCCACTCCGGGGTGAACACACCGAAGCCGGCGAAGGGCGCCAGCGCCGGTTCCAGGTCGTGCAACGCACGCGCGTCGAGTTCCTCGCAGTTGATACCGCGCGCGCGCTTGATGCGCCATTCCAGCGCGTCGCGTGCGTAGCCGCGCCGGTCGTGATAGACCGTCAACGCGCCCTGGCTGACGACGGTGTCGGCGACGCCCGCATCGCGCAGCAACGGTTGGTAGTCGAGAAACGTGGGGCGCAGCAACGCGGCAAGCGCGTGCGAGATCGCCTCCACGCGAGCCATTTGCCCGGCACGCGCGAAATGCCACAACCAGGGCAACATCTGCAGTGCGAAGTCCGGGCGTATGCTGAGCGGGCCGAGCGGATCGCGCAGCCACGCCGGCACCCGGCGCCACACCCCGGGCGCGGCGAGCGGCATGACCTCGGTCACGCCGAAGCCGCCGGCGTTGCCGAACGAGGTCTGGCTGCCGGGTGCGTTGGGGTCCAGCACGGTCACCGCCAGGCCTCGCCGGCGCAGCGCCAGCGCTACGCACACGCCGACGATGCCGGCGCCGATCACCAGCGCGGGCGCGTTCTCTTCTACCCCGGCGATGACCATTTGCCCGAAGCGCAGGCCGCCTTCACGGCTGCGCCTGCAGCGCCGCGATAGCCTCGCCCAACGCGGCGCGCTCGTCGTCGTCGAGCGGTTGAACCGGGCGGCGACACTCGCGCAGATCGTGGCCGAGCGCGTTGGCCGCCGCCTTGACGCTCGGGTTGAACGGGTGCTTCCAGACGAAGCGGTTCAGCGGGTACAGCCGTGCCCACAGGCGGCGCGCGGCGGCGAGTTCGCCGGCCGCGGCCAGCGCGTGCAGTTGCACCGCCTCGCGGGGAATCGCGTTCGACGTCCCCCAGAAGCACCCGGCGGCACCGGCGAGCACGCCGTACAGCATCAGCGGATCGGCGCCCACGAACACCTCGACGCCGTCGTCGAGGAGTTCCAGCAGGCGCAGGAAATCGCCCGTGCTGTCCTTGAGATAACGGACCGACTCGATCTCGCGCAAGCGCCGCACGAACGGCGGATCGAGGTCGATGCCGGTGTGCAGCGGGATGTTGTAGGCCATGATCGGCGTCGACACCGCGGCGGCGACCCGCGCGTAGTGCTCGTACACGCCGTCGAGCGTCGGGCCCTCGAAGTACGGCGGCAATACCAACAACGCCGCGGCGCCCTGCGCCTCGGCATGGCGTGCGTGCTCGATGGTCTCCTCGGTCATCACCGCCGAGACGTGCGCGATCAGTTGCGCGCGACCCTCAATGTGGCGCGCCACCAGTTCGGTGAGGTGGCGCCGTTCGGCGCCGCTCAGGAAGGAGAACTCGCCGGTGCCGCCGCAGGCGGCCACGATGGGTACACCCGCTTCGAGCAGGGTGTCGAGGTGCCTGCGTTGCGCCGTGTCGTCGATCGCGCGGCCGTCGGCGCCGAACACCGTACACACGAGCGTGCACACGCCTTTCATGGTCGCCCCCCCTGTCGGCCTGCGTGCGGCGACTCTAGCACAGCGCTGCTCAGAAACCGGCCTGGCGGCGGCGCAGCGCGGCGGTCTGCTCGCTGAGGCTCAGCGCCTCGCCGAGGGTGCGAACACCGCGCGCGCTCAACAGCTGCAACAGCTTCAGGAACACTTCCGCGGTCACCAGGCTGTCACCGAGCGCCGTGTGGCGGTTGCTGACGTCGACGCCCAGGCGATGCGCGGTGGCGTCGAGGCTGTGGTCGCTCAGATGAGCGTGCAGCCAGACCGACAGCACCAGCACGTCGAGTACCGGGTTGTCGAAGCGCACGCCGGCGGCCGCCTCGCCCAGTTGCAGGAAACGCATGTCGAACGCGGCATTGTGCGCCACCAGCACCGCGTCACCGGCAAAACGACGAAAACGCGGCAGCACGATCTCGAGCGGCGGCTTGCCGCGAACGGTCTCGTCGGTGATGCCGTGAAAGCGCGTGGACGCAGCCGGGATCGGGCGGCGCGGGTCGACCAGTTGCTCGAACACCTCGCCGCTCAGGATGCGCCGGTTGAGGATCCGCACGCCGGCGATGGCGACGATCGCGTCGCCCGCGGACGGTTCGAGCCCGGTGGTCTCGGTGTCGAACACCACGTAGTCGAGCGTGTCCAGGGCCTGCGCCAGGCGCTCCCCCGGCAACTGCGCCGGCGCCAGATCGAAGTCGTAGAACTCCGGTCGCGGCGGCAGCGGCCCGGCCGCTTCCGGCACGCCCTGCGCCGCCGGCAGGTCGAGGCGCAGGCACTGGCGCCCGTCGCCCGTTTTCAGATCGAGGCGGGCGTCCTGCGCGGCCAGCACCCCGGCCGTGACCGGCTGCCCCGGGAGCGATTCCAGGGGCGCGGCGAGCAACTCCTCCAGCGTACCGGGCGCGGGCGGCGGCCCGGCCCACTCCAGGTCGAGGCGTGCGCGCGGGCCGTCCGCGCCGACGTCGAGCGCGAGGCCCGCACCGGCGGACTCGCCGTGCAGGCGTCGGGCGAGCACGCACAACAACTCCACGAGCACCTGCGCATCGCCGCGCACCCAGTGATGGCGCCCGCTGATCCGCAACTCGACGCCCGTCCGTGCGAGGCGTTGCGACGCGGCCGTAACGATGTCCTCGGTGTGCACGTCGGAGATACGCCACAGCGACTGAGCCAGCCCGGCCCGTTGCTCTTCGATCGCCGTCACGCTGGCGTGCAGGCGCTGCAGTTCGCTACGCAGTGCGTCCGCCGCGCGGCGCAGCGCAACGTCTTCGTGCCCGCGCGGATGGTCGAGGTCCGCCAGCAGCGAGTGCAGCCGTTCGCGCGACGGCGCCAGGCGTTCGAGCAGGCCGTCCAGCACCCGGGTGCGCTCCTGCACGCGTGCGAAGCGCGCCGAGAGATCGTCCAGCGCCAGCACGAAACCGTTGCCCGCGTCATCCGGCAGCAACGCCAGACGGCACAACAGCAGCCGCCGGCCATCCGCCGTGGCGTCGAAGAACTCGCCGCCGTCGCGACCGAGTGCGAGCAACGCGCACATGCGCTCGATGGATTCGCGGCTGAGCCAGTCGTAGAGCGAACGCCCGAGTCCGAGACCGTGCTCGGCGTGCTCCGCGCCCAGCAGGCGCCCGGCCGCCGGGTTGCACAGCAGGATACGCCCGGCCTCGTCGGCCACCACCACGCCGGTGCCCAGTTCGCGCAGCACCGCCTCCAGCCGGTTGCGTTCCCGCTCGCTGCGCTCGGCCCCGCGGTACAGCGACTTGGCGATGTCATCGCGCGCCGCTCGCAGGCTCGCACCGAGGGCGACGAGGTTGGCCGGCAACTCGCCGAGCAGGTGCGACGCGCGCAGTTCGGGCGCGTGCGTCGGTTCCGCCGAGGCCATGATGCGGGCGGCTTCGGCGAGCACGATCGCCGGTTGCAGGAGCATCACGTCGACCGCGACCCACACGGCCAGCAGCACGACCAGCAGAGCTAACCCGGCGAGCGAAGCCCACAGCCAGTGAACGGCGGCAGTCTGCGGCGCCAGCAACGGCGCGGCGAACAACAACCCTTCGGCCAGCAAAGCGACCACCGGCAGGGCCATCCAGAATATACTTCGCGGCTTCATGCGCCCGGCATTGTAAACGCCCCGGATACCAACGCCCGACGATGATCACCGAAAGCGCCTTCCGCGAACCCTGGTGGCTGCCCGGCGGCCACCTGCAGACGCTGTGGCCGTTCGCCGCGGGTCGCCTGACCCCGCAGCCGGCGACCGAGCGCGAGCGACTGGAACTGCCCGACGGCGACTACGTCGACCTGCACTGGCTGGAGCGCCCGGGGGCGCCGCTGGTGTGCGTGTTCCACGGGCTCGAGGGTTGCGTCGGCTCGCACTACGCGAAACGCATCCTGCGCCGCCTCGCCGACGACGGGTTCGCGGTGGTGCTGATGCATTTTCGCGGCTGCGGCGGCGAGCCGAACCGGCTGGCGCGCAGCTATCACTCGGGCGACACCGGTGACATCGGCTTGCTGCTCGAGACCCTGCACGGGCGCTTCCCCGGGCGCGACCTGCTGGCGCTGGGCTACTCGCTCGGGGGCAACGCGCTCCTCAAGTACCTCGGCGAGTCGGGTGCGCAGGCGGTGCCGCGAGCAGCCGTAGCCGTGAGCGTGCCGCTCCTGCTGGGCCTGTGCGCCCGGCGCCTGGAGAGCGGCGTTTCGCGGCTCTACCAGGAATACCTGCTGGCGCGCCTCAAGCGCTCGACCCGGGCCAAGCGGGCGCTGATCGATGCGGCGGGCGTGGACTTCGCGGCGATCCAGCGTGCGCGCACGTTCACCGAGTTCGACGACCGCGCGACCGCGCCGTTGCACGGGTTTCGCGACGCCGCGGACTACTACGCCCGTTGCAGTTCCCGCCAGTTCCTGTCGCGCATCGCGACACCGACCCTGATCGTGCACGCCCGCAACGACCCGTTCATGTTCCCGGGCGTGCTGCCGGAGGCGTCGGAGCTGTCCGAGCGCGTGACGCTGGAGATCGCCCGCGGCGGCGGGCACGTGGGCTTCGTCGCGGGCCGCGCGCCGTGGCGGGCCCGTTACTGGCTGGACGAGCGGGTCAGCCGGTTCCTGAGCGCGCCGCCGGTGCCGGACGTTTCGCCGGTGCCGGACGGCGCAGCGCCTGGTTGCCCAGAGCGCACAGCGACTTGAAGCAGCCGTAGGCTCTGGCATCGAGCCCGCCCCCTTCGCCGGGGTCGACATAGACCAGGCCCAGCGGCCGCGCGCCGGCGAACAGCGACATGCACGCAAACGCGGGCACGCGCTCGGCGTGGGCGAGCAGGTCTGCCGGCAGGTGACGCCGGTAGCGGGCCAGGTTGTCCGGGTTGATGAGGATCGACTGCGGTTTGCGCATCAGCCCCTGCAGCAGCCTGGACTCGCCCAGCGGCACCTCGAGCGTGGCGAGCGGCGCATCGGGCGCCAACCCGTGCGCGATGCGCGCCCGCAGCATCTCGCCGCCGCCCGCTTCGAGCAGGAACAGGATCGCATGACGCATGCCGAGTTCCTGGTGCAGGGCTTCCAGTAACGCCGCGATGATCTTGCTCGCGCTGACGCCGCGAAATCGTTGCTTGGTACGCAACAACAGCGCGTGCAGCCGCTCGTCGTCGAGGGTCACCGCGGCTGTGTTCGGGGCGCCTTCGTGCGTCGGCCCGGTCCCGCTCGTCACGGCCGTCGACGCCTCGGCCGCCACCTGTGACGTTTCGGCGGGTTGCCGCGGCGCCGGCGCGCGGGTCTCCAGGCCCGGGATCTCGACGGGGCCCGGGAGGTTGACCAGTGCAGCGGCCGCCCGGTCGATGCCGGGGGCCTTGGCAGCACGCGCGGCCCGCAGGGCGACCTGGTGCACCAGGGCGCAGCACCGCCCGAAGGACAGGCCCAGGTAGTCGGCGAGCGCTTCCTCGCAGGCGACGACCCCCGGTGTGTACCAGCCGCTGTCGGCCTGGCGCGCGAGTTCGTTGGCAAGCATCACACCGAGCGGGCGGTAGAACTCGAAGCGTTCGCCGGCGAGCGCGTCCTCGATGAGTTCGGGCAGCTTCCAGGCCTCCACCAGATCACGGCCGAAGGCGTTGTAGCTGCGCCCGAGCGCAGCGCCACTGGCGGCCTCGGCGCACCGCCCGGACTGCAGCTGCAGCACCTGCAGGTGACGCTGCGGGGCGTACACGCAGACCAGCATCTCGGCGAACCCGGAGCACAGTGCCGCGATGCGGCACTCGCTGGGCGACTTGTCCTCGCGCAGCAATGCCCAGTGCTCGACCAGGCACCCCGCGAGGCGCTGGCGCTCCCACAATCCGAGTGCCCGGCGCAGCGCGTCGCCGCTCACGAGCTCTTCGAGCACCGGCACGCGGTTCAGCACCGTGCGCAGCCGCTCCTGCCCGAGCAGGTTCACCGACGCCTCGATCGACAGCAGCCGGGCGCGCTCCGGGTCGCGCCCGGCGTTGACGTCGCACAGCACGGCCAGCGCGAGACCGGGGTCCTCGCAGACGAGGTCGGCGACGTCCTTCAACGTGCAGCTCGCCCGCGAGAGCATGCTCATGCAGGCGCCGTGATGGGCCGCCAGCGCGGGTACGCGTTGCCCGCCGAGCGCCTCGAAGTCCAGCGCCCCCTCGCTCAGCGTGACCGCGAGGTCGCCGGAGATCGCCGGTCGGGTGGCCGTTATCGCAACCATGGGGAACGACGGGTGGCGCGCTGCCAGGGCGCGCGTGCGCCCAGCCGCGATTGCCGGTCGATGAGCACGGGCGGCGGAGCGCCTCAGTTGTGCAGCGAGCGCATCTGCACGCCGTGGATGTGCTTGATCAGCAGCTCCTCGTCCTCGTCGAGCAGGTCGCAGAACTCGACCGACACCTCGTGCTGCGACGGCTCCAGGTCGTCTTCCACGCGCACCACGCGCGCGTAGAGCAACAGGCGGATGGTCTTGGGGAACAACGCCAGGCGCACCTCCAGCAGCGAGTCGACCGGGAACGCGCGCTCGCTGCTGAAGCTCATGCCGGAACTGCTGAGGGTGACGTAATGAGTGGGCTCCTGCGACATCGCCGCACCGCCCTGCCCCAGCACCCGCGCGACCGTCTCGATCTGCTGCTCGAGGTGCTTGAGGTAGGTGGCCACCTCGGGCATGCGACGCTCGATGCTGCGCAGCGACGGCAACCGGGACTCGCGTTGCACCAGCAGCACGTTCGACAGCGCAAAACGTTCGCGGGCCACGTGCATGCTCGTCAACGCGGCGGGCTCGGCTTCCCGGGGTACGCGCTTGACGGCGAGCGCCACGTGGTCGCGCACCCGGTAGTGGCGGCGACGTTCGCGTTCCTGGGCGGATGACGAGGTCTGGGTCATTGCTGTGCTCCTGTATCGAGCGCGGCCTGCATGTCGACCTGCACCCGGTCGGCGTCGCGGGCGACGATGATCTCGACGCGGCGGTTCTTGGCACGGTTGGCGGAGGTGTCGTTCTTCGCCAGCGGTATCATGTCCGCGTGCGCGCGGATCTGCATGCGCTTGGGCGGCACACCGCCGGTCTTGGTCATGTAGTGCACCACCGTCGCCGCGCGCGCCGCCGACAGCACCCAGTTCGACGGGTACTGGGTGGTGGCGATCGGGATGTTGTCGGTGTGCCCGGCAACGATGATGTTGCCTTCGACGTTGCGCAGCGTCCTGCTGATCTTGGTCAGCACCGGCAGGAACGTCGACTGTATGCGCGCGCTGCCCGAGGGAAAAGACCCACGCTCGCGGATGCGCACCACGACCTGGTCGTTGAACGTGACGATCTCGAGCATCCCGGCGGCGACCTCGCGGGCCAGTGCCTCGTTCAGTTGCCGGGCCTGCTCGGCGACCTCGTTCACCCGCGCGTCGGAGCTGTCGTGACGTTCCTCGGTGTCGGTGAACTCCAGGTTGCGCTTGGAGTCGTCCACCGTCATCTGCTGGATCACCTGCAGCACGGTCGGCGTCGGTTTGCCGGGGCTGAACTCCTGGGCGATGATGCTGGTGCCTTTGGGGATGTCGTCGGACTTGATGATCTTCTGCACACCGAAGGCGAATTTCATCGAGCCCGCGACCTGCTTGAACTTGAGCACGTCCATCTCGGAGAACGCCAGCAGCAGCACGAAGAAGCACATCAGCAGCGACATCAGGTCGGCAAAAGTCATGACCCATGCCGGTGCGCCGGCCTCGCATTCGGGACAATCGGGTGCGTCGTCATTCATGCCGGCCCACCTCGAGCGTTACGCGCCCACTCACTCCGACGACGCCATCTCGCGCTTGCTCTCCGGCAGAAACGTCATCAGCAACTGCTCGAGCACGCGCGGGTTCACGCCTTCCTGGATGCCCGAGATGGATTCCAGGATCAGGTTCTTGTTGAGCTTCTCCTCGTTGCTGCGCAGGCGCAGTTTCTCCGCCACCGGCAGCGCCACCGCGTTCGCGATCACCGCGCCGTAGAGCGTGGTGAGCAGGGCCACCGCCATGGCCGGTCCGATGGCCTTGGGGTCTTCCATGTTGGCCAGCATCTGCACCAGGCCGATCAGCGTGCCGATCATGCCCATTGCCGGCGCGGCGTCGCCGCTCGCCTTGAACATGCTGACGCCGATGTCGTGGCGCTCGATGGTCAGGTTGATGTCCTTGGAGAGCATCTTCTGCACCACCTCGGGCGGGTGCCCGTCGATGCACATGCTGATGCCCTTTTCGAGAAACGGGTGGTTGATCTCGCGGCCCTCGAGCGCCAGGATGCCTTCCTTGCGCGCGACGTTGGCGAGCTCCACGGCTTCCTCGATCAGCGACTTCGGCGAGGTGGTCTTGTGCAGGAACGCCTTGAGGCCGATCTTGAACGAGCCGAAGAACTGCCCGACGCTGACCCGGAACAGGACCACGCAGAAGGTTCCCCCGACCACGACCACGATCGACGGGACGTTGACGAACTGCATGATGTCGCCGCCCAGGACGATCGAGGTGACGATCACGCCGAGAGCGCCGACCAGTCCGATGAGGGTAGCTAGATCCACGACACTGCTCCTCGCAAGGCTTCGATGATGGGCTGCGGGCGGCGGTCCGGCGACGCGCACGACGCCGAGCCACTCCCGCGCTTTACCTATATTGCATCGGCGTGGCGGGACAATTCTTTAGGTGGCGAGGTTGCCCTCGGGGGGCAGGAGCGTGGTCGCTAACTGACTGTCTAGAAAAAGATTTTTCGCGCGATCCCGGAGTGTACGAGGCATGAGCGCGGCGGGGAACGACGCCCTGCAGCAGGGCGGCACGCAGTCCCGAGCGCCGACGGGCGGCGCCTCGGCGGCTATGGGCGCGGTGGTCGGTGG
>JBFJWO010000135.1:0-10722 GCA_041623575.1 Gammaproteobacteria bacterium | reverse complement strand
GCTGCCCAACGTGGTCGGGCCGCTGCTGATCCTGGCAGCAATGGACGTGCCGGTGGTGGTCACCATCGAGGCGGGCCTGAGTTTTCTCGGCCTGGGCGTGCTGCCGCCGACGGCCAGCTGGGGCTCGATCCTGAACGAGGGCTACCTGGTGATTCGCGACACGCCCTGGCCGATCATCGCCGGGGGCGTGCCGCTGGTGCTGACCACGCTCGGTTTCACCTTTCTCGGCGAAGCGTTGCGCGACGTGTTCGACCCGCGCCTGCGACGGCACTGAAGCCGTGCGCCCGGTCCTCGACGTGCAGGGGCTGGAGGTCGTGTTCACGACCCAGCGCGGCCCGGTGCACGCGTTGCAAGGCGTGAGCTTCCAGGTGCCGCCCGGGACGATCGTGGGCGTCGTGGGCGAGAGCGGCTCGGGCAAGAGCACGGTGGTGTGGAGCATCTGCCGGCTGCTGTCGGGGAACGGCGACATCACCGCCGGGCGCGTGCTCTACGACGGCGAGGACGTGCTGGCCTACGACGAGGCGCAGCTCGAGAACTACCGCGGCGAGCAGGTATCGATCGTCTTCCAGGACCCCATGACGTCGCAGAACCCGGTGCTGACCTACGCCCGCCAGATGCGCGACATCCAGTACCGGCGCCGCGGCGACGCGGCAGAGAAACTGCAACGCGCGATCGCCGCCATGCGCGAGGTCGGGATTCCCGACCCGGAGGAGCGCGTGCACGCCTACCCGCATCAGTTCAGCGGCGGCATGCGCCAGCGGGCCGGCATCGCGATGGCGATGATGATGGACCCGGGCCTGCTGATCGCCGACGAGGCGACCACCGCGCTCGACGTCACCATGGAAGCGCAGATCATCCACCTGATCCGCGAGCTGAAACGCGAGATCGAGGGCTCGGTGATCGCCGTGTCGCACAACCTCGGCCTGATCGCGGAACTGTGCGACCACGTCATCGTCATGTACGCCGGGCGCATCGTCGAGCAGGGCCCGGTCGGCGAGATCTTTCACGCCGCGCGCCACCCCTACACGCGCGCGCTGCTCGAGTGCGACCCGGCGCGCGTGCTCGAACGTACCCGCGTGTTGCCGACCATCCCGGGCGACGTGCCCGACCTCTCGCGCGTGCCCGCCGGCTGCGGCTTCGCCCCGCGTTGCAGCTACCGCCTCCCCGAGTGCGAGTCGCGCGTGCCCGGCGCGAGCGCGGTGGGTGACGGGCACGAGGTGTTCTGCCATCTCTACGCAGGGACCGGCGGCGCACCGCACGCGTGGCGCTCGAGCCACGGCGCCGGAGCGGCGCCCGCGCCTGCGCGCGAGGCGCGCGACGGTGAGCCGTTGCTCGACGTCCAGGCACTCGACGTGCGCTACCCCGGCGCCGACCTGCTGCATCGTCTGTTTCAGCCCGCCGCCCCGCGCTACCTGCACGCCGTCATCGACGCCTCACTGCGGCTCGCCACCGGCGAGACCCTCGGGCTGGTGGGCGAGTCCGGTTCGGGCAAGACCTCGCTCGGGCGTGCCATCCTGCACCTGATCCGCGCGCACTCCGGGCGCGTGTGCTTCGCCGGCGAGGACATCACCGTGCTACGCGGCGCCCGGGTCAAGGCGTTGCGCCGCGACATGGCGATGATGTTCCAGGACCCGGCCGGCTCGCTCAGCCCGCGCAAGACGGTGCGCTCGCTGCTGCTCGAGCCGTTCGACATCCACGGCTTCGCCGGTCGGGTGCGCGAGCGCGAGTTCGAACGCCTTTGCGACATGGTCAAGGTGCCGCGGGATTTCGCCGGGCGCTACCCGCACGAGTTGTCCGGCGGCCAGGCGCGCCGGGTCGGCGTGGCGCGGGCGCTCGCGCTCAACCCCAGGCTGGTGATTGCCGACGAGCCGACCGCCGGCCTCGACGTCTCGGTGCAGGGCGATATCCTCAACCTGATGGCCAGCCTGCAACGCGAGTACGCACTGAGCTATCTCATCATCAGCCACAACCTGCCGGTGATCCGCCACGTGTGCGACCGCATCGCGATCATGTACCTCGGGCGCATCGTCGAGCAGGGCGACTGCGACGAGGTCTTCCGCCGTCCCGCGCACCCCTACACAGCCGCGCTGATCGCGAGCGTGCCGCGCCCGGACCCCGACCGGCGGCGCGAGCTGGCGTCCATCGAGGGCGAAGTGCCGAGCCTGTCGAATCGTCCGGCGGGATGCGAGTTTCATCCGCGCTGCAGCCGCGCACAGGCGCGCTGCCGCGAGGAACTGCCCGTCAATCGGGTGTTGGCCGGCGCACGCGAGGTGCGCTGTCACTTCCCGCTCGACACCTGAATCCAATGCCTGCGGAGCGCCGTACCCATGAGTGACGAACCGATCGCCGTCGTCTGCGAGTTCCCGCGCCCGGTGCGCGAGATCGAGAACCAGTTCATCACGCTGGCGGACGGGGTGCGCCTGGCCGCGCGCATCTGGCTGCCCGAGGATGCCGAGGCCGACCCGGTGCCGGCGATTCTCGAGTTCCTGCCTTATCGCAAGCGCGACGGCACCGCCGAGCGCGACGCGCTGACCCATCCCTACTACGCCGGCCACGGCTATGCCTGCGTGCGCGTGGACATGCGCGGCTCGGGCGAATCCGACGGCGTGCTGACGGACGAGTACCTCGCCGTCGAGCAGGACAACGCGCTCGAAGTGCTGGACTGGATCGCCAGCCAGCCGTGGTGTAGCGGCAACACCGGCATGATCGGCATCTCCTGGGGCGGCTTCAACGGCCTGCAGGTGGCCGCCCGGCGCCCCCCCTCGCTGAAGGCGATCGTCACCATCGCCTCCACCGACGACCGCTACGCCGACGACGTGCACTACATGGGCGGTGTGATGGTCAAGGACAACATGACCTGGGGCGCGACCATGTTCGCCTTCAACACCCGCCCGCCGGACCCGGCGCTGGTCGGCGAGCGCTGGCGCGAGATGTGGATGCAGCGCCTGGCCGCCAACACGCCCTGGACCCTGCACTGGCTGGACCACCAGCTGCGCGACGAGTTGTGGCGCCACGGGTCGGTGTGCGAGGACTACTCGGCCATCGAGTGCGCGGTGTACGCCGTGGGTGGCTGGGCGGACGGTTACTCGAACGCGGTGCCGCGCCTGCTGGCCGGGTTGAGCTGCCCGCGAAAAGGCCTGGTGGGGCCGTGGGCGCACAAGTACCCGCATTTTGCCCTGCCGGGGCCGCGCATCGGCTTCCTGCAGGAAACGCTGCGCTGGTGGGATCACTGGCTCAAGGGTGTGGATACCGGGATCATGGACGAGCCGCAGTACCGCGTCTGGATGCAGGATGCCGTTGCGCCGCGCACCCACTACACGACCCGCCCGGGGCGCTGGGTGGCGGAGCCGGGCTGGCCGTCGGACAACATCCTGGCGAAGACCTTCTACCTCGGCGAGCGCACCTTGCTGGGCGAGCCGGGCGCGGCGGCCAAGGTCGCCATCCACACGCCGCAGACCATGGGCTCGCGCCAGGGCACGTGGTGCGGTCACGGCGTCAATCCCGACGCCCCGGCCGACCAGCGCGAGGACGACGGCTGCTCGGTGGTGTTCGACACCGCACCGCTCGAGCGCGATCTCGAGGTACTGGGCGCACCGCGCCTGGACCTGCGCCTCAGCGCCGATGCGCCCGCCGCCTTCGTGGTCGCGCGCCTGAGCGACGTCGCCCCGGACGGCGCCGCCACCCGCGTCACCTACGGCGTGCTCAACCTCGCTCACCGCGAAAGTCACGCCGAGCCCGAGCCGCTGGAGCCCGGGCGCGTGTACTCGATCGACCTGGCGTTGAACGACGCGGCCCAGACGTTTCGCGCCGGCCACCGTATCCGCGTGGCGTTGTCGAACACGATGTGGCCGATGTTCTGGCCCTCGCCGGAGCCGGTCACCCTGACGCTCGTGCTCGGCGAGAGCTCACTCAGCCTGCCGGTGCGCGCGCCGCGCGCCGCCGATGCGGGGCTGCGCGCGTTCCCCGGACCCGAGAGCGCGCCGCCGCAGGCCGCCGAGCACCTCGAGCCGGGCGCCTACACGCGCCGGATCGAACGCGACGAGACCAACGGCGAAACGCGGGTGACGGTGATCGACGATGCGGGGCTCACGCGGCTCACCCGGCTCGGCTGGGAGCACGGCTCGGTCTCGCGGCAGTATTTCTCGATTCGCGAGGGCGAGCCGAATTCGGCGCGCAGCGAGACGCACTGGACGCTTCGGTTCCGCCGCGCGCAAGCCGGCCTCGACGTGCGCACCGAGACCCGCACCAGCCTGCGCTCGACGCCGGACGCGTTTCATTTCTCCGCCGAACTCGAAGCCTTCGAGGGCGAGCAGAAAGTCTACGGGCAGAGCTGGCGCAAGAGCGTGCAGCGGCTGCTCAACTGAGCGTGCCCGGGCCGGTGCGCGGCGGCCCGGTCGGCGCGGGGCGCGGGGTCGTCAGTTGCGCTCGTCGCGAAAGCCGCTGTCCCAGTGGCTGCCGTCGCAGAACGGCTTGTTCTTCGACGCCCCGCAGCGGCACAGGGTGTAGCGGTTGCGCGAGGCGCCTTCGCCCCAGCTCTCGACGCCGAGCTCCACCGGGCCGCTGACGCAGTAGGGGCCGTTCTCGGCGATCTCGATGCGGGCGTCCGCCGCGGGTTCCTCGCCGGTGCCGTCGCTCAGCGTGTAGCTCAACGCGCCCGAAGGGCACTGCCCGATGACGCGCACGATGTCCTCGACCGTGCCGCCGTCGGGGTCGATCCACGGCTTCTCGCCCATGCGCCAGACCGACGGCAGGCCGTCGGTGCACTTGCCGGCGTGGGCGCAGATGCGGCGGTTGTCGTGAATGGTGATCTGCTTGCCGACATAATCGCGGCGCCGCCCGCCGTCGGCCTGGCTCGCGGAGCTGAACCCCACCTGCTTGTGGGTGCCGTCGCAGAACGGCTTGTTCGAAGACTGCCCGCAGCGGCACAGCGCCATCGTCTCCTCGCAGGCGATCGACTCGCCCCGCGAGTTGCTGAGGCGGGTCAGGTTCTTCACCAGGTAGGGGCCGTTCTCGCGCGGTTTGATGGATACTTTCTCGCTCATGGTCGTCGTCCTTCTTTGCTGACCCGGGTCGCTAGCATAGCGGCACGGGGGGCGTTGCGCGATGCGCCGGCGACGCTCACGGCGGCCCGCTCGAGTGAAAGATCCACACCAGCGCCGCGCCGAGCGCAAACCCGTGGCCGCTGTCGGCGAGATCGCTGCGCCGGAACACCGCTTCGCGCACGTCGTCGTAGCGGGCGAACACGCCGAACCACCAGCGCGAGGGCCGCTCCGTGCGCACCGCCACGCTGGCCGAATAGCCGCCGAAACCCGCCTCGCCGCCGTAGGCACGGCGCTCGGCGGTGACGAAGCGTTCCGCCACGCCGTAGAAGTAGTCGTGATAGGCGTCGTCGCCGAACTGCGCGCCCAGGCGGCAGGTGACGCGCGCCCGGGCGCCGGGCAGCGTCTGGTCGAATCGCAGGGCCGGGTTGAACACCCAGCCGATCTGCCGGGTGGCGCCGTCGTCGACGGCCACCGAGGCGCGCACCGGCAGTTGCAGCTCCAGCGTGTAGCCCGTACCGCGGCTCAGTGTCAGGTCCAGCGACGGGCCCAGTTCCAGCGCCGGGTCGAGGTCCGGCATGCCGGCGCGCGCGCTGTTGTCGGCACTGTCCACCGGCAGCGACAGGCCCAGGCTGAACCCGAGTTCCAGGTCCGGGTTGCCGTACAGGATGCCGCGCGCACCGTCACGGTCCACGCGAACCCGCGGGCTGCGGTAGGTCACGTAGGGAACCGGCAGAAGGTAGTCGCTGCGCTCGCTCGAGCCCCGGTAGGCGGGCGCCGACAGGCCGCCGACGCCGACACCGAGCGCGAGTTCGTAGTCCTGCTCGGCGTGGCACAGGCCGGCAACCAGTGTGGCGGTTGCGCACACGAGCACGGCTCCGAGCCCCGGGTGGTCGTTGATGGAGGGTTGCCGCGACACCGCGCAACCCTCCGGCTTTGACGGCGCGCAGTCAAGACGAACTGCGTCCCGGGTTGCGGGGCCTGCGAATCGAGGCCGCGGGCCGACTCCCCTCCGGTCGGCGGCGCGCGGCCGAAGCCGGTGTGCGCGAGCCCGCTCGACCCGCCGACGAGAGCAGCCGCCTCGACACCCTGCGTTCGCTCGACATCCTCGACAGCTTGGCTCGGGGAGCGCTTCGACCGGCTCAGCGGTTGGCGCGCAGGCTGTTCGGCGTGCCGATGCCGTGGTCGGCCTGCTCGACGAGGGCCGCCAGTGCTTCGAGTCCTGCCAGGGACTGGACGCCACCGAGACCCCGTGCGACATCGCCTTCGGCGGCCACGCCATCCCCGATGACGACGTCTCCCGCGGAAAAACGTAGTAACCTTACCGGGCACGGGCGGCCGCAGGGCGCCGGTACGCGCGGCGCACGGCCGCGCGCGTGTTCCACGTCCGGGTGCGGTATCGGCCACGCTGCCTGCCGCGCCGTCGTCCACAGGAGGCAGGTTGTGAGCGGGTCACCGAAACTTCGACGGGTCCTGGGGCAGGCAGGTGTCGCGAGCGTGCGCCCCGCCCCGGCGCTCGCCGCGGCGCTGGCGCTGGCGTTGCTGGCCGGCGCGCCGGGCGGTGCCGCGTCCGCCGAGCGCGGCAAGGTGTCCGGCGCCGTGGCACACGCGGCGCCCGACTGGTTCAAGCAGAGCTTCCTCGAGATCCGCGACGACGTCGAGGAGGCGGCCGAGGCCGACAAGCACGTGATGCTGTTCTTCGACCTCAACGACTGCCCCTACTGCGCCCGCATGCTCGAGGAGTCGTTCGCCAGCGAGCCCTACAAGAGCTACGTCCAGACCCACTTCGACGTCATCTACATCAATGTGCAGGGCGACCGCGAGGTCGCGTTCAACGACGAGATAACCATGAGCGAGAAGGACCTGGCCGACCTGCTCCAGATCCGCGCCACACCGGCGATCCTGTTCCTCGATGCAGGCAACAAGCCGGTGGCGCGCGTCAACGGCTACCGCTCGCCCAAGCGCTTCCAGAGCGTGCTGGAGTACGTGAGCTCGAAGTCCTACAGCGGCATGAGCCTCGCCGACTACCTCGAGAAGCACCGCGCCGCCGATGCCTGGACACTGCAACCGCATCCGCTGTTTCGCGAGGTCGAGGATCTGTCCAGTGTCGTCGGCCCTCTCGCGCTGGTGTTCGAGGACAGCGGTTGCTTCGACTGCGCCGAGTTCCACCGGCGGCTGCTCGGCAACCCGAACATCGCCGAGGCGCTGCAGGCTTTTACGGTGGTGCGCCTGGACACCGGCTCGGTGGCCACGATCGTCGACCCGACCGGCAAGCGCACCACCGCCCCGGCACTGGCGCGCGAGCACGACATGACCTACCGCCCGGGGGTGATGCTGTTCGACGGCGGCCAGCTGATCCGCCGCCACGACAGCCTCCTCAACACCTTCCACTTCACCGAGAGCCTGCGCTATGTCGGCAGCGGGGCGCACAAGACCCTGGCCTACGGGGAGTTCCGCGACCGCCACCGCGAGGCGCTGCTGTCGAAGGGCATCGACATCGACCTCGCCAAGTAGGCGCCGGGTTGCGAGGCCTGCGAACCGAGGACGCGGGCGGGCTCCCCCTCCCACCGGCGGGAGAGGGGCCGCCCGGGTTCAGCGGGGTGTTCCCGTCACCAGCTACGCGGATCGTCTTCGGGTGAGTACGCCGGCGGCGCGTGGAACAGCAGCCACTCGTCGCCCCACACCATGCGACCGGCGAGCCGGTACGCGTCGCTCTGCTCGAACGTCGCCGGCGTGGTGGGTTTCAGTTCGAAACGCCGGCGGTAGTAGTCGTGCAGCGGTTCGCCGTTCACCGCGTCGCCGTCCTGATTGAGGGCGTTGCCGAACAGGTCGGTGACGCGGGTGCCGACGGTGAGCTCGTACTCGCCGAAGCCCGGCGGGACGAACGAGACCACCCACAGGCGGTCGGTGCCGCCGC
Source organism: Gammaproteobacteria bacterium (assembly GCA_041623575.1). Lineage (GTDB taxonomy): Bacteria > Pseudomonadota > Gammaproteobacteria > JAHELT01 > JAHELT01 > JAHELT01. Next base: position 2,766 of record JBFJWO010000135.1, on the reverse strand, counting down.
CCTGGAAGCCGCCGGCCTCGTAGCTGTGGATGTCGGTGACGCTCACCGGCGTGCCGGACTGTGACACGGCCAGCCCGGGCTGGGGCGGCGCGAAGTAGCTCAGCGTGATGTTGTAGCCGCTGCCTGCCACCAGGCTGTCGGCATCGATCACCTCGTCGAACGCCACCAGCACCGCGTCCTGGCGGACGGTGCCGTAACCGGGCAGGTAGCCGTTGTCGAGATACGCCGTGCCGGTGACCCGCGGGCCGTCGCCGTCGATGCGCTCCAGGCGATAGACGGGGTCGAGCAGGTTGCCGAAGCGGTCGGTCACGCCGTTGCCGATCTCGAGCGCGATGCCGCCCGCCGGGTAGGCGCTCAGGACCTGCTCGAACTGGGTGTCGCTGACACGGCTCGGGGCGGCCGCGGGGTTGACGGGGTTGGCGGCGGCGTCGTAGAGCCGCAGCGTCTGCGCGTTCACGGTGGACGGGTCCAGCGGTTCGTCGAAGCGCACCTCGATCGAACCGCTGCGCAGCTTGATGCCGGCGACGCGGGGCGCGATGCGGTCCTCCAGGTAGTACTTGTCGGCGCTCGTGACCCTGCCGTCGCCGTCCTGGTCCATGTTCACCTTGCGCAGGTTCTCGATGCGCGGGCCGATCCAGGCGCGAAGACCGTCGCGCAGCGTGTATTCGGGAAAGGTCACGTCGTAGGTGCGCACCAGTCCCTTGGCGGCCACCACGCCGATCCGGCCGGGCGCCACCTTGTTGCCGGCGCCGTCTTCGATGAGCACGTCGTCGGGGGTGAAAGTGCTCGGCTCGATGGCCTCGTTGAACGTCACGCGAATGCGGTCTTTCATGAGCACGTGACGCAGGATCGCCGGCCCCGAGTTGATGCGTAACTGCAGGTCGTACTGGCCGGCGTCGCCGGGATCGCCGTGGCTGCGCACCAGCACGCGGTATTCGCCGGGTGCGAGCTGCGCGATGGCGCGCGCGCCGAGGTACGAAGCGCCGCTGCCGGTGCCGCCCCCCGAGGCGTAAGTGTGGCTGCCCGCCAGGTTGCGTATCTCGACGGCCGCGTTGAGGTTCGGCGCGGTCGGCGCGACCGCGACCGAGGCATGCACCGTGACGCTGGCGGCGGAGCCGCGCGGCACGACGAAACTGAAATAGTCGAAATCGTTCGGGTGCTCGATGATGCCGCTCGCCTGCAGCAGCGAACCGTTGGGGGATTGGGTAAGCGGACTGGCGTAGCCGGCGGCGTCGCCGTGGTCGTCCGGGCGAAAGCCGAAGCCGTTCGGCGGGCGCACCACGCAGTTGGCGGGGATGTCGGCGCCGGCGCAGTTCAACGCATCGGGCAGCTCCGCCGGGCTCAGCGCACCGAGGATGCGCATGTCGTCCTGGATGTAGGCCGGGCGCCGGTCCGGATACGCCGGGTAGCCGTGCTCGTCCTGCAGGTAGGGCACCGGCCCCAGCCACCAGGTCGTGCGCAGCGGCGCCATCAGCAGGTCCGACGGGACGGAATAGTCGCCCATCAGCGGGGACTGGTCGAGGTTGCCCGGTTCGTACTGGTCGACCCAGGCGCCGTTGTCGTCGTACTCGGCCTGGTGGCGCAACGAGAAGCCGTGCCCGGCCTCGTGGCTGACGGTATCGGCGAGGTCGCGCGCACTGAGCGTAGCGGTGTTGTCGCGGTCGTTGGCGAAGGCCAGCACCACGTTCGGCACGTTCGGGTCGGCGCTGTTGAACGAGCCGACCAGCGCGTAACCGCCGGCCACGAAGTCCTCGCGGAAGTCGCTCGCGTGTCCGCCGACGACGGCACGCAGGCCCGCGCCCTTGGGCAACTCGAGCGGGCAACCGCCCGGACGTTCGGAACCGTCGGCGGTGGGCGGTTCCTCGCTCAGCACCACGATGTCGAACGGCGAGAAGTCCTCGCGCACCGCGGCGAGGATGTAGTCCACGTCGCGCAGTTCGTCCGCGTCCAGCGTCGCCGGGTCGCTGCCGAAGTGGTTGAACGGCGGGATGTCGATATCGGTGCGGTCTTTCCAGCGTGCGATGCGGTGGCCGTCGAAGTCCAGGCACAGGGTCGCGGTGGTGGCCGCGGCTTGCCCGGCACCGGCGAGCGCCGTGGCGGCCAGGGCGGCTCTTGTCAGCCGCAAAGGCAGGGGATGAAGTTCCATTTCGAGTACTCCTGTGTGATCGAAGGGGGCGAAGACACCGGGCGTCGGCGAGGCCGGTGATTCGCCCGCGCTCGTGTGACTTGCACGCCGGCGCCGCGCGGCGCCAGGCTGCGAGGTGCCCGTTGCGTTCAGGCAGGCGCAGGTTAGTGAGTTTTGCGGAAACGCGGGGTGATCTATTTAACCAACACGCGGTGAGAAAGTTGTTTGGTGGCCGGTCGGCGGCGACCGGCGCGCACGCGACACGGCAGCAGCGCACGCCGCCGCCCGCCGCCGTCATCGACCCCCGTCCGGGTGTGGGTTTTTTCTCAGTCGGTCAGGGAGTTAGCCGAGCACAGCCCGGCGCGTTGCGCGCGTCCGCAACCCCGATCGGCCGGTGCGCCGTGAGCGGGCGGGAGGCGGACGCCACCGCTTGCGCTGACCGGCCCGCCCGTCGTCTGACACAATGGCGCCCGCCGCAGGCGCAGGCGGGGAGGGCGAACATGGCTGACGACGGATTCTGGTTGTACGACCTCGAGGTGGTGGTGCTCGCCGGCGACAAGCCGATGGTCTGCAATCATCCCGCCGGGTCTTCGTTCCGGGTCGAGGGCGAGAACCTCGTGTTCGGCCCCGGGGGCGGCTTT
>JBFJWO010000134.1:0-10732 GCA_041623575.1 Gammaproteobacteria bacterium | reverse complement strand
TGGATGTCGCCGGCCTGCTCGCAATCGGACACGTACAGCGGGAACACCACCGTCGCCAGGCCGCCGGCATCGTCCGCCATGCGCAGGGCGATCTCGTAACGCCCGGCGAACGTCGCCGTGAACACCGCAATGTGCGGGCTGTCCGGCACCGGGCGCAAGCCGAAATCGCCAGCGACCGCACCGTCCGGCGTTTCGGCCACTGCCCAGTCGAGCGTGACTTCGTCGCCGTCCGGGTCTACCACTTCGGCCGTGACGGTCCCGGCTTCGCCGAGGCACAGGTGCTTGTTCGGATCGACCTGCAGCGAGAGCAGCACCGGGTGAGTGTTGAGCACGCCGATGAGGTCGATGGCGCCGGCGTTCACGCTGCATTGCGAGACCAGCACGATCTCGGTGGTGGCGCCGGCGAAGACGCTCGCCGTACCGCGCGCCGCGGCGCAGAACTCCGAGGACTGCCGGCGCTCGTCGCCCGCCGAGCGCAACGGTTCGACGACGATGGCGTAGTCGCCCGGTTCGACCGCCAGCAGCCAGTCGGCGAAGCGATGGCCGGCCAGGGTGGCGTCGACCGTTTCGCTCAACCCCTGCTCCAGCAGCGGCAACACCGCGGTGCGGGTTTCCCCGCCGCCGGTGACGGTGAACAGCATGGAGCGGACGTCGTGCGCCGCGTCGGGCGGCACGGCCAGGGTGATGCGCAATTGCGCCCCGCCGGTTTCGCCCGACTCGCCGGAGGTCCCGGCCGGGCCGTCGCAGGCGGCCAGGAATCCGGCCAGCATCAGCACGCCGAGCGCGCGTAGTGTTCGTCCCGCCACCCGAGTCTCCTTGATCCTCGTGGACCGTTTCGGTGGTTGTAGGTACGGGCGATTATGCGGCAGCGCGGGGCACCGGTCAGCAACCGCGTGGGCGGGTGTCAAGAAAATCGACGGGCGGGGACGGGTGTAATTTCGCCGGTTTCACCGCACAGGCGCGACCCTGCGCCGTTGTTCGACGCAGGCGCTAGCGTGCGAGCACGGCTTCCAGCACCGGGTCGGCGGCGGCGAAGTAGGCCTGCGCGCTCAGCGCCACGGGTAATGTCGGCTCGATCCCGAGACGCGCGTCGCCGGGCGAGAACTCCCAGTAGATGCTCGGGATCGACACGCCGAATCCCGAGTTCGGCAACGTCACGGGGATGGTGTCTCCGTAGTTGTTGCGGCTGCCGCCGGTGGTCTCGCCGGCGAAAACGGCGCCCGTGCGCTGCTCCATCACGGTGACGAAGTTGGCGGCGGCGGAGAACGTCAGGCGATCGATCAGCACGTACAGCGCGCCGGGCCGGTCGATCGCGGCAGAGGCGAGCACGTCCACCAGCGGGCCGAAGGTGGCGTTGTTGCCGCCGCCGTTGTGGCGCACGTCCACGATCACCTTGTCGATCGCGCCGCCCGCGACCTCGGCCGCGATCCGCTCGGCGAACTGGCGCAACGTGAGTCCCGAGTTCGTCTGCCCCTGCACCAGGCGGTAGCGCACGTACAGGGTGTCGGTGTCGATCACGCGCAGCCAGAAATTCTCCTCCGGGTCGGAGAGCCACATGGGCGCGGGCGCGCCCGGCAGGCCGATGGTGTTCTGCAGTGTCGTGCGATAGGTCTCGGCTTCGATGGGGGCGACAACGAGGTCGGTGAAATCGCCGTTGGCGTCGCGCAGCAGGTAGTCGCCGACCTGCGCATCGGCAAGCACGCCGAGTGCCTGCAGGAACTCCGGCACGACGTAGTGCAGGGTACGCTTGAACACGACCGTCGTCGGGTTGTCGCGCGCGATGAAAGGATCGAGGCGCCGGTTCACCTCGGCGATATCGACGCCGCCGATCTGAACGACCTGCTTGCCGATCGCATCGCGATGCGGGTCGTTGGCGTCGATCACGAACACGCCCTCGCTGAACTCGTAGAGACGCAGCGGGAAGAGCCGGAAACCCGTGCCCTGGAACATGGGCACGGTCATGTGACCGTCCTCGCGCATCGCGGGCAACGCGACCAGTCGTTTGATGGCGAGAAAGTTCTGCACGGCCGATCGGCCGGGCGCGTCGCGCTTCAGCGCGGCCACCGCGAGGTCGAACTCCTGGCGGCTCACGCTGTGGAAGAGGTCGGGGTGCAGGCGTTGCAGTTCGGCGGCGAGCAGGTCGATGCCCCGCAGCCATTGGGTGCCGCCGACGTCGCCCGACTGCGAACCGCCGCCACCGCACCCTGCCACGAAGAGCGCCAGCCACAACCACAACACTTTGCCGCGATCGCGCATGACGTGACCCTCCTCCCGCGTCACGGGAGGAAAGTATAGGACAGCGTCCCTCGTCGGGGCGACGGCGCGCGGAATCCGCCTCAGGAGCCGGGGCGGGCGATGCGTACCTGCACCTCGGGCGCGCCCGCCGGCAGGCCGAGCGCGAGTTCGTACATGCCGGTCTCGGCGGGCGTGAAGTTGCGCGTCCACGCCGCCCATTCCTGCGCCCGCCCGGTAGTGCCGTTGTCGAGTTTCACGCCCTCGAGGTTGACCGTCGGCACGCGCACGACCTCGTTGAAGAGTTCCTTGCGCCCGGGCGCGCTCAGCACGATGCGCATCGCGAGGAGGTCGGGGAACTCCGCGCCCGCGGCGCGCATGGGCCAAACGCGCAGTTCCTGCGGCTCGCCCGCCTGCTCGACGAAGAACACGTAGGAGACCGCACCCTGGTTGCGCGCCACCAGCGTCTCGAACAGCGGTTTGGTTTCGGTTTCGCCGCCGCCGAAGAGCATCAGCACGAAGACCACGACGCCGACACCCGCGGTGCCGGCAGCGGCAATGCGCGCCTTGCCCGCACCGAGCAGGTCGCCCGCGAAGCGCAGCACCGCGACGGCGGCGCCGATGAACAGCGCGAGCAACAGGATCGCGAGGAGGATGTTCGAGGACACGTGGGGCCTCTACTGGATCGGGCGGACCGGCGCACTGAAACACAACGCGCGGCGCCCGCGCAAGGCGCGGGGTGCGGTTTTGTGAACCGGTAAGCGCCGCGCGCCGAAAAGCGGCCGCGGCGGCGCGGGAAACCGACGCGGGGTTACTTGTCCGACCAGACGGCCAGTTCGTTGCCGTGCGGGTCGAGGAAGTGGAACCGGCGCCCGCCCGGGAAGGCGAAAATCGGCTTGCACACCTCGCCGCCCGCGGCGAGCACACGCGCCTCGGTCGCTTCGAGATCGTCGGCGAAGAACACGATCAGCGTCGCGCCGGTGTCGGTGCGCGAGCGTCGTTGGGACTTGTAGAAACCGCCCTCGAGCCGGCCCTCGGAGAACGCCCGGTACTCCTCGCCGTAGTCGGTGAACTCCCAGCCGAACGCCGCGCCGTAGAACGCCTGCTGCGCGTCGAAATCGGCGGCCGGGAATTCCACGTAGTCGATCTGCTTGTCGGTGGGCATGAGGAAACCTCCCGTGCTTGGTGGCCGGTTCGGCCGGTCTATCCCCGACGCCTGCCGGCGTGCGCGGAACCTAGCGAAACGACACCGAGTAGTTCAGGCTCAACCCGTCGCCGCCCGCGGGTCTCACTTCGACGTCCTCGCCGAGCGCGCCGGTGAAATAGGCCACCGCCGCGGTCGCGCCGATGGCCAGGTGCCAGCCGATCAGGTTGTCGCGAAACACCTCGCGGCGGGACTTCTCGTCCTCGTCGAGCTGGATATTGTAGAAAGCCAGCGCCTCGGCGGAAATCAGCATCGTCCAGTGATAGGGCTCGTTGCCCCGCACCGCGTACGGGATCAGCACGGCGGCAACGATGCCGAACTCGTTCGGCGCCGAACTCGTCAGCCACGAGGCCCCGATCAGCAGGCTCTCGCCGACCAGCAGGGCCTTCACCCAGTCGTCGCCGGCCTTGGGGCTTTCGGGGGTCTGGGATCGCGCCGGCGCGGCGAGCACCAGCAACAGGCACAGCGCCAGTCGCGCCACGGCCCGCCCGCTCAATGCAGCCACCGCGCGAGGCGATACATGGCATGCCACAGTGCGCCGAGCAGGTCGACGAACAGGTCGGGCGAGAAAAGACTGACCACGGCGAAAGCCGCGATCGTCCCCCACAGCCAGGGCGATTCCAGGAAAACACCCAGCGGCGCGAGTTCCAGGTTCAGCCCGAACCACAGCAGGAAGGCGCTCGGCACGGCGAACAGGGTCGCCGCGAGCAGCGCCACCAGGCGATCGGCGAGCGTCGTGACGTAGCGCTCGCGCGGGCGCGGGAACCCGCTCACGCGGGCTCCGTGAAGGCCAGGTAGTAACCGTTCGGGTCCTGGATGCCGAACTCGCGCATGCCGTAGTCCATGATCTCCGGGCCCCACGCCAGGTCGACCTTGGTGCGGAACTCCGCGGCCAGGGCATCGACGCTTTCGGGATAGAAATAGAGCGTGCCGCTCAGGACCGGCCGGGTGGGCGTGCCCTTCGGCGGGTCGACGTAGAACTGCAGGACCGCGGCGTCGCGCTGAACCTCGGCCCAGACCGGGGCCGCCTGCTCGGGCGTCCAGCCGGTGGCACGGAACCCGAGACGGGCGTAGAAGGCGAGCGTCTCGGCCATGTCGCGCACCAGCAGCGACGGCACCACGCGTGCGTCGAGGCGGGCAGGGGAAGCGGGTGCGGACATCGCGTGACCTCATGACCGGTGTCGCCGCGAATCCTAGCCGGCGCCCGGCGCCGATGCACCCTGTTTGTGGCTCGCGGCGGTGCCCGGCGGACCGTTCGGTGCGACTACTCCTTCGCCACCTGCTCGAGTGCCGCCAGGTTCATCGCCCAGGGTTGCGCGGACTGGCACCAGTACTGCGCTTTCGGCGGCAGTCGATCGCGCTGGCGGGCGGTCGCGGAGCGCAGGCCCGTGTAGCCCTGACCGGGCTGCTCGGGCGCGGAGTAGATGTGGGTGCCGCACTCGGGGCAGAAGGCGAGCACCCGCCGGTTGCCGTTCTCCGCCGTCTTGGTGTACGTCCTGGGCGCCGCGCCGGTCAGCTCGAAACTGCCCTCGAGCACCGGGACGAAAGTGCGAAACGCCGAGCCCGACAGCGTCTGGCAATCGGTGCAGTGACACACTGCCACCGTCTCCGGGTCGATCTGCGCCTGGTAGGTGATGTGCCCGCAAAGGCAGCCTCCGTCGATTTCCATGCCGGGTCCTCGCTGACGGGAAAGAGCTCGACCGGCGATAGCCTAGCAGAGCCTGCGCACCATGCCGAAACGCGGGCGCTTGCGCCGCCCGGTGACGTCGAACGAGTACATCACGAACGCCTCCGCCCGGCCGCCGGCGTCCTCGTACAGTCGCCGCGCCGCCTCGTTGCCCTCTTCCGTCCCGACCCACGCCGTGCGGCACCCCAGTTCGACGCCGAGGTCGAGCAACGCCGACAGCAATCGGCGCGCGATGCCCTTGCGCCTATACCCGGGCGCGACGCCGACCTCGTTCACCCACAACTCGGGCGGCTTGTCCGGGTGAACGTAGTGCAGCGCCGACGCCATGCCCACCACCGTACCGGCGTCTAGCGCGACCGCAAGATGGTGGCGGGTGTCTTTCAGGAACTCCGCGGCGAAGCGCGGGTCGACCGCGTGATCGAAGACGTCCGGGGCAACGTCGGCGAGCACGCCGACGTCGTCCGGGCCGAGCACCCGGATCTCGATGCTCATCGCGTGCCGCCGAGCGTTTCGGGGGCCGGCGCCGCGTCCAGCACTTTCGTCAGCCAGGCCATGAGCTCGGCCACGGGTTTCGGCTGCGGATGCGCGTTGTACAAGGCCGCGGCACGGCGCGTCGATTCGAGTTCGCGGATGTGCGCCACGACCTGGGCAAAGGGTTGGCTTGCGGGCGCCGGCGCCGCGAACCTCAGGTTGCGCGGGTCGACGCGACCGAGTGCCACAGCGGTCTCGACCCGCCGGTGACAGCGGCACGCATTGTCGGGATCGACTAGCCCGCACCGGGCCGCCATGAACGCGTTGATGCGCGAGCGCGCACGTGACAGGCGCTTGCGAAACGCGGCGGGCGAGATCGCGAGGATCCGCGCGCCCTCGCGATGCCCGAAGCCGACGATCTCGCCGAGGATGTAGGCCAGCCGGTGTTCGCGATCGAGGCACAGCAGCATGGCCAGCGTGCAGCCGACCCGGACCTCCTGCAGGAGCAGTTCCCGGTCCGGGTCGTCTTCGACCTGCAACGCGTCGCTCAGCCCGTGCGCGAGGTCCTCGCCGAACGCTTCGAACGAGAGCGCCTGGCGTTCCATGCGTTTTTGCTTCAGACCCAGCAGGGTGTTGCTCGCGATGCGGTAGACCCAGGTTCTAAACCCGCTCTCGCCGCGAAAGCCGCCGATACCGGTGATCACCCGGATGAGGATCTCCTGGGTCGCGTCCTCGGCGTCCTCGGGGTGCCAGAGGAACCGCAAGGCCAGCGCGTAGACCTCTTGCTGCACCGCGCGCACTACCGATTCCACCGCCGCGCGCTCGCCCTCCCTGGCGCGCGCGACCTGCGCTTCGAGATCCGGCGGCGTGCTGCTCGCGTCATGCGCCATGTTCGAGAATCTCCTTGAGCCTCGCCAGTTCGCCGCGCAGGGTCTCGGATTGTGCCGGCAACGCGCCCTCGAGTTGCGCCAGCGGCCCCGGCGGCGGCGTGAGGATGAAAGTGTAGACGCAACGCTCGGTATCGAGTTCGACCAGGCGCGAGTAGGCGTTGGCAACGCTGCCGTCGGGAAACGCCATACGCCAGTCGATCGTCCCCTGCCCCGCGCTCGCGATCACGTCGAGGTCGATCGTGACCTCGCCCCGGGGCGTGCGCAGCACCGCGCGGCGCCCGTCGACCTCGGCGAAAGCCTCGGTCCAGTCTGGCAGGCGGTTGCGATCGGCAATGCAGGCGAAGGCGGTGTCGCGGGGCACGTCGAGGGCGATGCCCTGGGTGTCGAAGTGAGTCATGAGGTGCTCCTTTGGTCGGCCGGCGGGAGATCGGCCGCTTGGATCATTGGAGTGTGCTGGTGGGAGATGAGTGACCGTGCACGGCGCCTCCGCTACGGCCGCAAGAAGTATTGTCAATCCAATCAAATGCTTGCGGTGCCTATCATTCCACGACCCGGCGTATGTCGTTGACGCCCACTCCTACCCGCCCGGCCTCGCACGAGCTTGACGGGGCCGATGACCCGGAAACGCAGCACCAGCAGTTAGTGCGTAGACGCCTCTACGCCGGTACACGAACTCGCGCGAGGCTTTCGGGGTGGGGTAGGCGGATTCGCGGCCGCCGTTCTCAACTCCATCCAGAATTTGCCAGAAGGGGTTTCCGTGGATAGCGTTTCAGTAGACCCCGGGACACTACCTTTCGGCGATGAAATTGCGATAGACCTGTCCGAATAGTGTTTGCGCCATGAGCGATGTACTCACAAAAGCGCAGCGAAAACGCTGTATGTCAAAGATTAGGGCGTGCGATACGAAGCCGGAACTAGTCGTCCGCAAAGGGCTGTTTCGCCGAGGGTATCGCTACAGAGTCGGTCATTCGGGGTTGCCCGGGAATCCTGATATGGTGTTCGCGAAGTACCACGCAGTTATCTTCATCCACGGATGCTTCTGGCACGGACACGACTGCCATCTGTTCAAGTGGCCGAGCAACAATGCTGCATTTTGGCGCCTAAAAATCACGAAGAACGTGAGTCGAGATCACGAAGTCCACGCCCAGCTCTTGCAACTCGGTTGGCGGGTTTTTGTAGTGTGGGAATGCGCAATGAAAGGGCGGGAGAAGTATGATGTCGAAATCTTAGCCGACCACTGTGAGAACTGGCTGTGTTCGGTAGATGAACAGGGATACTTTCCAAACAAGACTGCACGAGTCAGTTGAGGTAGTTGCTCTATGCATAGGTTCGCTGCTTGAACGCAGTCCGTCTCCCTTCAAAACTCAGTCGATCCTAGTCGTAAACGCTAGTCAGTTCGAGCACTCTATCGGCCAGAGGGCAAGGCGGCATGTCGCCATCAATGCTTTCAATCTTTGGAGTTCGATTCATGAGGTTTGTAGCGCTGCCGCCTAGCAATTGATAGCGGGCGACAGTCGAAAGTTCCACACCCTTTGCAAGAAGAAGGGCAAAGGCCGCCCTTTTCCTGCGGCTCGGCATCGACGTTATGTGTCAACGCGCGAAGGGCGTATAATTGCCGGATGAGCGCGAAGTACACAGCCGTAGTGAAGGAAGACGCTGGTTGGTGGATTGGATGGATCGAGGAAGTACCGGGCGTCAATTGCCAAGAGGCGAGTCGCGCGGAACTGATTGAATCGCTTAAGGTTACGCTCAGGGAAGCTCTCGAACTGAATCGCTCGGAAGCGATCGACGCCGCCGGCGACGGCTTCGAGGAGCTAGAAATCGCAGTATGAAGCGGCGCGACCTGCTTCGACATCTGGAGTCGAATGGTTGCGAACTGCTGAGGGAAGGAGGTCGCCACTCGTGGTGGCACAACCCGGCCCAGAACAAGCGCTCCGCTATTCCCCGCCATCGCGAGATCAACGAACATCTCGCTCGGAAGATCTGTCGCGATCTTGGCGTTGCTCAACCAAAGTGATACATGACGTTACGTTGCAGCGGCGCAGCGGCCGCGCGGGCGGGCAAGAAGGTTTCAGCCATGGTAGTCACGCGACCGCTCAACTGCGGCGTTAGCTGGAGGGGTAACGTCGTGCCGGTTCTTCCGACCGCCAGAGCTGGCAGACCCGTAGTCGCACAGTATTGACCGGTGACGATCGCCTCGATTGGCTGTTTGGCGCCAGGAACCAGATCACGTATAGACGATCCCTGCAATTCCGAGCAGGACGAATACAGCGGCAACTAAGGTGGCCGTCGTGGCATCCCAAAGGACAAACGCGATGAACCAAGCCGTTGCCACGATGAGCGCGAACATTGAGCAAGCCTTCGGCGACGCCCACGCTTTCGGTTTTCGTTTCATTCCAATACGCGGATGTTCAATCGAAGTTGCCTGCAGCACCTGCAGCCGCTCCGCCTCGCTCGCCCCGTTCGGTCAGTGGCATGAGGTTCGGTCGGGCGGACTCTGCAAGAAAAGAGGCGCGCAACTCGAAATGGCGCGCCCGACAGGATTCGAACCTGTGACCTTCGGCTTCGGAGGCCGACACTCTATCCAACTGAGCTACGGGCGCGTGGGAACGGCTAGTGTAACGTCCGGAAAGACTCTGCACCACGCCCCGCTGGCGAAAACGCGGGCGCGCTGAACCCGCGACCTGGCGACCCGTCCGACCACGCTCACAGCACGCGGAATCGCTTCCACACGTCGGCCAGGGTGCCGCCGGCGAGCAGCACGTCGCGGGCGTCGTCCTCGGTGGCGGCCTTGGCGGTGGCGCGCTCGATGGCCTCCGGGGCGTGGCTGGCCGGGACGATGACGATGCCGTCGGCGTCGGCCACGACCAGGTCGCCCGGCTCGACCGGGGTGCCGGCGATGCACACCGGCTTGTCCCACTCGGTGATGGCGACCCGGCCGAGCGCATCGGTCGGGCGCGCGCCGCGGCCGTAGACCGGGAACCGGCCCAGTTCGTCGATCTTGGCGAGGTCGCGGGCGAGTCCGTCGATGACCGCGCCGCGGGCGCCACGGGCGGTGGCGGCGGTGGAGAACAACTCGCCCCACGCGGCCGCCGGGCGGCGCGAGCAGTCGAGCACCACCACGTCGCCGGCCTGCAGGGAGTCGACGAAGTCGATCTCCCCGCCGTAGTGGCGCTCGGGGACCTCGTTGACCGGCAGGCTCAGCGCGGTGCGCGCCCAGCCGATCAGCACTCCCGCCGGGCCGGCGAGGCGCCGGATCCCGGGCTCCAGGGTCTGCTCGCGCAGGCCGATCGCGTCGCAGACGTCGGCGTAGACCGCCGAGTAGGCGGTCGCGGCGAGCTCGTCGAGGTCCATCATGCGTCCGCTCCCCCGGTATCGGCCGTGCTCGTGCGGTGCAGCTCGCGGCGCTGGCCGTCGTAGTCGTTGCTGGCCCGGTGCAAGGTGCAGCGGTTGTCCCACACGACCAGCGTGCCGGGCCGCCACGAGACGCGGGTGGTGAAGCGCTCGCCGGTTGCGTGCGCGTAGAGTTCCGACAGGGTCGCCTCGCTGTCGGCCTCGGCGAGGCCGTCGATGCGCAGGGTGTAGATCGGGTTGACGAACAACGCCTCGCGCGCGCTCGGGCGATGGCGGCGCACCACCGGGTGGCGGTACTCGCGGTCGGCGTCCGGGTCGCCGCGGGTCATGCCGATCGAGCGCGTGACCCGGGCCGCGTCGGGCCGGAACTTCGCGCCGTACGGCCAGCCGCTGTGCACGGCGTCGAGTGCGCGCAGCGAGTCGCGACGCGCCGCCGGTAACGCCTCGAAGGCGAGGCGAAGGTCCGCGAACGAGGTGTCGCCGCCGCGCTCGGGGACTTCCACGGCGTAGAGCAGGGAAGCGGCGGGCGGTGAGGGCAGGAAGCTGAAATCCGAGTGCCAGTCGCCGCCGAACACCTCGATGCCGGTCTCGTCGGCTTCCTTGATCACGGCGATGACGTCCGGGTGTCCGGCCATGCCCTGCACGTAGGGGACGCGCGTGACGGGCCCGAACAGGCGGGTCACGTCGAGCTGGGTCTCGGGATCGAGTCGCTGGTCGCGGAACACGAGCAACGCGTGCTCGGCGAAGGCGGCACGAACGGCGGGGCGGGCGCTCTCGTCCAGTGCGCCGGCCAGGTCGATACCGGCGATCTCGACGCCGAAGGCGCCCGGCAGCCTGGTCGCGGCCAACGCGGTGGCGGGCGGCTGTCCGGTAAGGGGTCGGGCGGTTTCTGAC